>NZ_JBSGFD010000002.1:0-138092 GCF_053603215.1 Kitasatospora sp. NPDC004240
CCGGTGGCGCGTTCGCCCGGGCCGGTGGCGGCGCGCGCGGCCGGTGACGCCTCGCGCGGGGCGGCCGGGACGGCGAGCCGCCGCACCGGCCGCCCGCCGCCGGCGCTCTGCGCGGCGAGCCGGCGGGCCCGCTGCCCGCCACCGTCCGCGACCCCGCCCCCTCCCGCGCCCCCGGCTGGTGGCGCGGGGCTCATCGGACACCGCCGACGGACGGCTGCCCCGCCGCGCGCGGCAGGGTCTGCGGCGCCGGCACCGAGGCGACCAGCCGCGTCACCACGTCGTCCGCCTCGATCTGGCGGACCCACAGCTCCGGCTTGAGCGTGATGCGGTGGGCGAGGGCGGGTACGGCCAGCGCCTTGACGTCCTCGGGCGTCAGGTAGTCGCGGCCCTCGACCATCGCCCGGGCGCGGGCCAGCTGGATCAGGGCGAGGCCGCCGCGGGGCGAGGCGCCGACCTGGATCTGCTGGTCGTTGCGGGTCGCGTCGACCAGCGCGATCACGTAGTCGACCAGGTCGTCGTCCACCTCGACCCGCTCCACCGCGGCCCGCATGGCGAGCAGTTCGGCCGGGCTGCCGACGGTCTCCAGCACGGCCTCGGGGGCGGAGCGGTCCAGCCGGGACCGGAGCATCGAGGCCTCCAGCGCGGTGGACAGGTAGCCCATCCGCACCCGCAGCAGGAACCGGTCGAGCTGGGCCTCCGGCAGGCTGTAGGTGCCCTCGTACTCGATCGGGTTGGCGGTGGCGATCACCACGAACGGCTGCGGCAGCCGGCGGGTGGCCCCGTCCACGGAGACCTGCCCCTCGGCCATCGCCTCCAGCAGCGCGGCCTGGGTCTTCGGCGGGGTGCGGTTGATCTCGTCGGCCAGCAGCAGCTGGGTGAACAGCGGGCCAGGCCGGAACACCATCTCCCCGCTGGCACGGTCGTAGAACGGCGCGCCGGTGACGTCCGAGGGCAGCAGGTCGGGTGTGAACTGGATCCGGCGGAAGTCCAGGCCCAGGGTGGTGGCGAAGGAACGCGCCAGCAGCGTCTTGCCGAGCCCGGGCAGGTCCTCGATCAGCGTGTGGCCGCCCGCCAGCACGCCGAGCATCACCAGCCGGAGCGCCTCGGGCTTGCCCACCACGGCCCGCTCGATCTCCTCCACCACGGCCCGGGCGCGCTTGCCGGCCTCCTGCGGTGTCAGGTCGGGGACCTCCTCGGCCGAGGGGGTGGGGTCGGCTGGGGTCCGGGGGACGGCGGTCATGGCTCTCCGTAAGGTGTCGGACGGCCCGGGAGGACCGGTGTCGGCGGGTCGGGCGTACGGGCGTGGCGCGGCTGCGCGGGTGCTACAGGGTCTCCAGGCGGTCGACCAGGGCGAGCAGGACCGGGGCGGGCACGGTGTCGGCCGGCGCCGGGGCGTCCGGGTCGACCCAGGGCCACAGCGCGGGTCCGACCAGCGCGGCGGCCCGGTCGCGGTCGGCGGGCAGCGAGAGCGCGTGGGCCTCGGACAGCCGGGCCGCGTACAGGCGTTGGAGCCGGGTGCGCAGCGGGGTGCCGTCGCCGTTCGGGTCGAGCCCCTGGCGGACGGTCCAGCGCCAGTCGCCCAGCCCGGGTTCGTGCGCCTCCATCACCCGGGCCCGCCGGCGCAGGCCCCCGTCCGCGTAGCCCGCGCCCGCGACGTACCGGCCGGTGAGCAGGGCGGCGGCGGTCACCAGGACGGCTCCGGCGCCGGCCGCGGGCAGGCCGCCGACCAGGCCGAACACGATCACCGCCAGCACTGCCACCACGCCGAGCTCGATCAGGCTGTGACGGACGGAGCCCGGTGCGATCGCCGGGGTGGCGTCCTCGTCGGTGTCGTGGTCCGGGTTCCGGTCGGCGTTCGCGTCGCTGTTCGTGGCGGTGTTCGGATCGGTGTTCATCGTCCCGCTCCCGTCGGGGCCTGCGGGCCGGCCGGGCCCTGCGAGGTGGCCGGGTCGTCCGCGGTGGCCACCCGGCGCGCCAGGTGGGCCGCGATGGCGTCGAGGGCGGCACGGGCGCGACGGACGTGGCCGTCGTCCATCGGGTGCGAGGAGTACCGCGCCTCCCGGAACAGCGCGGTGAGCTCCCCGGCGTGGACGGGCTCGACCAGATCCTCGGCGACCGCCCGTTCGAGCAGCTCGGTCGGGCTGTCCCAGGCCCGGCGGGCCATCCCGGAGACCGCCAGCGAGTTCTCCATCGCCGCGTAGCAGGCGATCACGGCCGCCCGGGCGTCCCCACCGGCCAGCGCGCGCAGGCCGGTGGCCACGGCCTCGGCGAGGACGTCCTCGGGCCGCGGCGGGGCCGCCGGCAGGACGGTCGCGGGCCGCCGGCCGAGCCGGCGGGGCCGCCAGGCATGGAGCAGGGCCCACACGAACGCGGCCACCAGCGCCACGGCCAGCGCGCCGACCACCCCCGCGACGACGTACCCGAGCAGTCCTGTGCCGTCCGGCGGATCCGGCAGCTTCGGCAGGGGCGGGGGCGACGGCTCGATGGGCGTCGGCCGCAGTTCGGGCACCTCGGTGACGCCGTCCGACTCGGGCGAGGCCCGCTTGTGCAGGACCACCAGCAGCACCGGCACCACCACGGCCGTCCCGCCCAGCAGCAGCACGGCGGCCGACCGCAGCTGCTCGGCCCACGGCGTCGGCCCGGCGAGGTGGCGGACCTCCTCGCGGTAGCGCACGGTGAACCGGCCGACCAGCAGCAGCCAGCCGAGTACGAACAGCACCACGAACCCGACCCCGCCCAGTGGCCCCACGGTGGGGGTCCCCAGCAGCCCGCCGTCCGGGCGCAGCGTCGCCGCGGCGAGCAGCAGCCCGCCGCCCACCAGCAGGAGGCCCGGCAGCCGCCCGTACGCGTCGCGCGCGCGGGTGCCGCGGGCGGCCCCGCCCCTCGGCGCTGGGTCGTTCATGCGGCCACCCCCCGGTCCCTGCGCGGCGCGGATGATCACGCGCGGGGTGCAGCGTCGCACACCGCCTCCCGACCTGTCACCTCCCGGACGGTGCGTGTGCCCCCGAGGCCGCGCGCGGGCCGACGGCACGGCCCGGCGGTACGGTCGGGACATGGCCGACCAGACCCGCGGCGGCTGGCTCCCGCCGGAGGAGTTCGTCCCCACCCTGCCGCACGGCATCGCCTACGCCGGCCTGCTCCTCACCGACGCCGACGACCGGGTGCTGGCCCTGCGCTCCGTCTTCGACCCCCGCGTGCACGAGCTGCCCGGCGGCCTCCTGGAGCCCGGCGAGGACCTCCTCGGCTGCGCCTGCCGCGAGACCGTCGAGGAGCTCGGCTTCCTGCCCGACTGCGTACGGCGGACCGAGTCCCGGCTGCTGGTGCTCACCTTCCTCGGCCCCCGGCCGCCCTGGCCGTGGCGGGTCGGCGCGTTCTTCGACGGCGGCGTGCTGACCGGCGAGGAGATCGGCCGGATCACCCTGGACCCGGCCGAGCACACGGCCTTCGCCCTGCGGACCGTGGACGACTGGGCCACCGTCGCCGACGGCCGCCGGGTCCGCATCCTGCGCGCGGCCACGGACGCCCGCCGCACCGGCCGTACGGTCTACCTCGGGCCCTGACCCACCGGCCGGCCAGCCGCGAAGAAGCCCGCGTTCCAGACGAAGCGCACGCTCTCGGCTCCGTACCGCAACATGAACCCGTCCTCGGTGACCCGCACCTTCTCGCCCACCTCGGGGAGCTCCATCCGCCCGATCGTCTCGCCGCTCCGCAGGTCCCAGATCAGCAGACGCCGGTCAGCACCGGTGGACAGGGCTGCGGGGGTTCCGTCGGGGAGCACGACGGTGTCAACGGCGTTCACCGGGCCGTGGTGACCCGTGAAGGTGAGCAGCCCCCGCCCTTCGGTCATGTGCCAGACACGGACCTCGCCGTCGTAGCCAGCGGTCAGGGCGAGCGGCGTGCCGTCGGGCAGCAACAGTGTCGCGGTGTCCTCGACACCGCTTACGTGCCAATGGATGTCATGCTGCTCCCCGGTCGCGAGGTTCCAGGTGGCGGCCATGTTCCGGTCAGGCGGGAGTTTGTGTTCCCGGGACTTTGTCTCACGGCAACCGATGATCGCCCAGGGTGTCCCATCAGGCATTCGCAGGGCGGCGACCGGTCCCCGCGGGACGACCGACGGGGTGGTCAGGGTGCGCAGGGTGCGGCCGGTGGCGAGCTCCCAGATCAGTCCTTTGCCGTCGTCGGTGGTGACCGCGATGGGTGTGCCGTCGGGGAGGGCGGTGGTGGCGATACTGAGGATCTGCCCCCGCTCGAAGTCGATCCTGCGAGGAGCGGCGTCCCCGTGAACGGCGCAGTCGGCCATTGGTGGGCGGTGCCCGGTGAAGGTGTGACGTGTCTGGCCGCCGGGGTGCTCCAAGACGTCGACGGCGTTGCCGTGGACTGCGACGGCGAAGGGTGTGCCGGGGACCGGGATGGCTCCCTCGCCGACAGCCCTGGTTTGGTGGGCTTCCAAGATGGCCTGGAGGTCCCAGACGATGACGTTCCCGTCATGGTTCGCGGTCAGGGCGAGGGGCCTACTGTCGGACAACGAGGCGGTGGCGAGCGCGGTCAGGTGGCGGGTCCGCCCGTCGAGGAGGCGGAGCTCTGCGCCCGTGGCCAGGGCCCATACGGTGACCACGCGGCCATTGGAGATCACCCCGAGTGGGCTTCCGTCAGAGCGTGCGATGGTGGCGATATCCCTGGGCTGTCCGTCGTACCCATGGAGGGTGTGGAGCTGCTCTCCTGTGGCGAGATTCCAGACGATGGCGGTGTTGTCGAGGCTGATGGTGACCAGGATGGGCGTACGGTCGCTGAGGTGGCTATGGCCAGCAACCCGCGCGACGGAACTGTGGCCGACGAGGGTGCGTATCCGCTTACCGGTCACTGGGTTCCAGACGACGGTGGCGTAGCGCCGTTCCTCCGTTCCAGCGGGCTGCTCGTATGCGCGGAGGAAGGTGAAAGGGGTGCCGTCGGGAAGGAGTCCGGAGGGGGCTCTTAGCGTCATCAGGGTGCCAGCGCGCTGCTGAAGTCGCTGGCCGGTGGCAGGGTTCCAGGTGATGACTGCCCGGTTGTCGATAGTGACGACGACGGCAGTGCCGTCTGCCAGGCGCGCGGATGTGATGGTTTTGACAGGGGAGGTGTGCCCGATGAGAGTGCGAAGCTGTTCTCCCGATTCAAGGTCCCAGACCGTCAGGAGGATGCCGGCGGCCACGATCGCCAGCAGTGTGTCGTCGGAGCGTATGACGGTGATGGCTCCCAACGGGGCGCCACGGTCGGCCAATGTGCGGAGTTTCCGGCCGGTTGCGAGGTTCCAGACCATCGCCGTTCCGTCCCAGCTCCCCGTGACGGCGACCGGTGTGCCGTCGGACAGGTAATTGGTGGCGATCTGATCAACACGACGAGTGTGATCGGTCAGGGTGTGTAGCCGTCGGCCGCTGGTGAGATCCCAGATCATCACCGTACCCCCGTTGTCTCCCGTGACTGCGATCGGGCCACGGTCAGCCGAAACCAAGGTGGCGATCGTGACCACTTGCTCCTGATGGCCTGCGAGGGTGTGCAAGCGGGTCGGGTCGGCTCGGTGGCCGGTGGACGCGACCGGGCTGGCGAAGGACGGCGCGCCGTCCAGGGGTGTGACTGCGATGACACGGGCCAGTTCGTACTGTTGCCAGGTTGCCGCGTCGAGGGCGAGCAGGTCGCGCCGGATAGCGACGAGCGAACGCTGCGGATGATGGCTGATGCTGGTGCGGTGGATGCGTGCGTGCTGTGCGGCCGTCTCGGTCGTCGCGTGGTGGAGGTGGGCGGCGAGCGAGTCGGGTTCGGCGTGGACCAGGAAGCCGGGTTGTTCGAGGAGTCGGTCAATGGCCTGCCCGCCGGCGGCCACCGCGTGCGCGGCGGCGTGGCGAAGCAGGTAAGGGCGGGCGTGAGCCCAGTCCCCCCGGTCGACCGCGCCGATCAGTGTTTCGTGGAGGACCGCCGCGTCGGCGTCCGGCCCAGTACGGTCCGCGAGCGCCTGGTGGAAGTAGCGGTACAGGAGGGAATGATCGGTGTCGGGCGTGGTGCGGAGATAGAAGGCGGCCTTGGCCAGCACGCGGCGGGTGTCGGCGAGTTGCGGGACGGGCCGGTCGGGCCCGGCCGGCCGGTGGGCGAGGGCGGCGGCGTGCACCAGGTCGAGTGGCAGGCCGTTGCCCTGGGCCTGGCCGAGGACGGTCAGGACCGGCTCGATCCAGGGATCGTTGGCGGCCAGGGTGCGGATGTGGAGGTCGAAGACCTGGGTGATGCTGCACGGAGGGTCCGCGACCGCCTCAGGGGCGGTCGTGCGGAGGTGGTCGGCGTACAGCGCGGCGACCAGGAAGGCGCCGCTGTCACTGTACGAGGCGAGCCGTTGGGCGATCCGGTCGATGTCCTTCTGCGGGAAGCGCCGGGGGAGCAGCCGTCGCAGGTATGCGGCGAGGTCCCCGGCGAGGGCGTCGCGGTCCTCATCGGTGGCCGGGTCGAGGTCCAGCACCGCGCCGGGGCGCTCGTCCAGGTAGCGCTTCAGTGGGGCGAGTGTGTCCCACCAGGGCCGGGTACCGAGCAGGACGCGGCAGCCGTACGTGGCTCCGTCGGCGTCCTCCTGTAGCAACGGCAGAAGCAGTTGCTTGCAGACGGCCCATGGGTCCGTGGCCTCGTCCAACGCGTCAAGGATCACTAGTACCTGGCCGGCCCGACGAAGCTCTCGTACGAGTCCGGCCGGGTCGGTGTCCTCCTCGGCCGCGTTGTCCGCAGCACCCTCCTCCGCGCTCGGACGTACGGCCCGGAGTTGCTGGCGCAGTGAGTCGGTGACCTGGCGCACGGTCAGTTGACGGGCATGCACGGCCAGAACGGCGCCAGCTGGCCGTGGATCGAAGCCCTCCACCTCGTTGGCGACGAGTTCGCCGAAGTGCGCGAGCTCCGGGTGGGTCAGGCAGGCGGTGACGCCAAGCAGGGCAGACTTGCCGCTGCCTGGGCCGCCGGTCACGGCCAGTAGCCCGGTGTGGTCGTTCTCGATCCATTCCCGGATGCGGCGCAGCTGGTCCCGTCGGCCCGAGAAGTGGACGTCGATGGCGTTCGGGTTGCCCGCGGCGCGGGTGGCGAAATGAAGGGGGTCGAGACCGGGCGCGCTGCCCAGCGCGAACTCGCGCAGGCGGGGATTGAGGGCGGTCAGCAGGCTGGCCCAGGGATCGTCCGTGTGAGCGGGGTTGCGGAAGAAGGCCGGCGCGTTCGCCGCCTCCGGGCCGTGGGCGGGTCGGGTGTGTACGACGCTCTGACCAGGGCGGCCGAGGGCGCGGTCGGTTCGCGCGAGGTGGCGGTCGATGGCGGCGGCGAGTGTGCCGACCGGTACGTGCGCGAGGGAGGGCGAGATGTCGAGGTCGCCGTCGGCCAGTTGGTGCAGGACCTCGGCGGTCGCGGTGGTGAAACGGGCGCCGTAGGTGATGGCGTCGTGGCCGCAGGCGCCGATGATCCACACCCGCTGCTCCTCGTTCTGCGGGCTGCCTGCGGCGAGGTTGGCGAGTTCCTGTTGGACGACGGCCTGACCCGCGCCGCACATGTCGAGCAGGAACAGTACCGGCCGGGTGCCCTCCTCGGCGGCCGCGAGGAGGGTTTGGAAGCTGACGCAGGTGCTTGCCAACCGGCTGCCGTCGGCACCGGCGGTCACCAGGTAGAGGCGCCTGCGGCCGGACTGGACTCCATGGCCGGCGAAGTGCAGGATGACGGGCTCGTCTCGGCCGTCATCCTCGCAGAGTGCTGTCCACCACCGGGTGAACTCCTCCTTGCCGCACTCCAGGAGGGGCGGGCCGGCGCTGCCGTCGGCGGCCCTGTCCAGTGCGAATGCCACCTCCCGGACCGCCGAGGCGACTGCCGACAGCGCGTTGAACGACGGGGCGCCGTCCGCTCCCTCGTCCTCACTCGTATGGTGATCGGGGAAGTCCCCGATCCCGACGACCAAGGCCCTGGCCACGTCTACTCCTTACCGTGTTTGACCATGCGTCAGACAATGTACGGCGCGATGGACGCCGCCAGCAGCCCGTTGGCCAGATAGGCCCCGAGGCCGTGGAAGCCCCACCCGTTGTCCCAGGTCTCCTCCTGATCCACGGGGAACACCTCGGCCAGCTTCGGCGGTACGGCCACCACGTCACCGACGTCCGCGAGGTTGACCCACCGCCGCACCCCGGCCGGTCGGGCTCCGCGCCCGTCCCGCAGCGCAGGCTCCAGCCGCCTCGCCAGGGACGGCACCCGCAGCGGCGAGCCCGCCGTCACCAGGAGCTCCACGTCCAACTCGGGGAAGGCGTGCAGGGTTTCGTACGTGATGAAGGAGCCGAGTGAGTGTGCCACCACGACCCGGGGCCGTTCCCGGCGGATCACCTCCGCGACTCGCTCGCGCACCAGTCGGCGCCGGTCCGGTCGGGTGCAGTAGGACTCCACCTCGTGCAGGTTGGCCACGACGGCGCGCTCCACCCGCCGTACGGTCTGCTCACGCACTGCCCGGGTGAGGCGTGAGCCGCGGTCGTCAGCCAGCCAGCCGAGCATCTGCCTCAATGGCGCCAGCCCCACGTTCTGCGGATCCGTCGGCACCGGGGCCCCGGCCGTGGCCAGCCAATCGGCGGCGTCCGCCCGTGCTGTGGGCGTCAGCCGGTCGAAGTCGGGCTGGTCCCCGGCGGCCTGTACCTGTTCGGGCAGGTCGGGCCGCAGCAGGTCGGCGAAGTAGGCCATCGTCAGCTCCGGCGGCTCCATGGCCACCCCGGCCCTGGCCAGGCCTTCGGCCAGCTTGGGCCATGCGTCCGCCGCCCGTCGCCGCGCCGCCTCCTCGGGCGTGGCCCCGCGGACATGGTTGAAGATCCCGTGCACCAGTACCACCGACGCCACCGTGACACCCCCGCCCTGAAGCCGGCACCCCACCGGCCGCACGGCTGCCCCCTACCCGCACCGGGCCCGCCTTCACCATCACCATCACTGGCAGTCTGTCGTGCTGGTCCGTCCGGCTCGTCCCGTCGGGCACTCGGCCGGCGGCTTCAGCACGATCCCGGCCATGCTCGGGGACGCCCGGATCAAGGCGGTGGTCAACATGGATGGCAAGCTCTCCTTCGAGAGCGACATCCCGGTCGACCGCTTGCTGCCGATGATCGGCAACGCTGGCCGCGGCCCGGCGCCGACAGCACGTGGGTGGGGACCTAGACCGAACTCACCGGCTGGCAGGCCCCGGCCGGCCGTGCCTCCAGCATCTCGAAGGTGATCGCGCCGACCGGATCACCCGGGTGCACGTCACGGCTTACGCCGGCACCCACCTTCGGGGACGGCCCTCACCCCTGCCGAACGGCCCCGCCCCGTGCTACCCGGAGGTCCGCCTCCACCGGCCGTGTCACGCCACCCGTGATGCCCGTCGCGGGCCCGGCGGCGGTCGGCGGGGCCGCCGCGGCCGGTACCCGGGACAACGGCCCCGTCCCGTAGGAGGATGGCCCCGCCGTGCGGCGACGGCCACGGCGAACGGCGTCGGAGGGGGCCCGGGATGTGGGACTACGTTGCGAGGGACGGTCGTTGGGCGCTGGTGCTGACCATCGCCTGCTACCTGGTGGTGGTCTACGTGACCAGCCGGGGCCTGATCGCCGCACCCCGCTACCGCCACCTCCAGGCGCGCATCCACGACTGCCGCTCCCGGGTCGCGGTCCTCGCGCTCACCCCGGCCGGGGACCCGGACACCTCGCCCGCCCGCGCGGCCGCGCTGGGGGCGGTCACCGAGCGGCTGGAGCGGCTGGAGGTCAACGGCGAAGTGGCCTGGCGACTGCTGCCCCGGCACTGGGTCGTGGCCATACCGCTGTCCAAACTGGCGGCCGCCTGGCGGGTGTTGCACGACGCCGAGACGCAACTCCTACGCCTGGAGCCCGCCGAGGAGATCACCGTACGGACCCACGCGTTGCGTGCCCGTCTCGCCGCCACCCGTCCGGTGCCCGAACTCGCCGACGAGCCAGGAGAGTCCGCCGGGTCCGCCGGGTCCGCCAGGCCCGACGCCCTGGTCCGGCCCGAGGTGGAGCGGCGCGCGCGGCTGATCGCCGCCACCGAGCAGCTGTACCGGCAGGAGGACGACGAGTTCGAGCGCGAGTACGAACTCCAGCGCATCGCCCTCTGGTTGGCGCTCACCGGGCTCGGCATGCTGCTGCTGATCGGCCTGGTGCTCGACCACCGGCTCTCCCTGCTCCTCGGCGGCCTGGGAGGCTTCCTCTCCCCGATCGTCGGCGTGCTGCGCGCACAACGCCCCTCCTCCTGGGGCGTCCTGGTGCTCGCCCCGGTGGGCGGCGCGCTCGCGGCGCCCGGTGGCCTGCTGCTCGTCCGGATGCTCGCCGACCCGGAGCTCAACCTCCTCGGCCAGGTCTTCCTGCACAACTCCTGGGACGCCCCCGACCGTCCGATCGCCCTGGCCATCGCCCTGCTCTTCGGCTTCTCGGGCACCCTCTTCTCCCGGCTGGCCCTCGCCGCCACCGGCCAGCTCGTCCCGGCGCACGCCCGCGCCGCCCGCCCCACCGGCACGCTCCCCGGCCCACGCCTGCCCTGACCGGTCGCGAGGCCGGTGGACCTGGGGTTCGGCGGTTCTCGGCCCCGGTTCGGACTCCGGCCCCCGGTTCGGGCTCCGGCCCCCGATTCAGACTCCGGCGGCGATGACGACGGCGTCGGTGGCGAAGCCGAGCAGCAGTCCGGAGAGGATCATCCACGCGGTCAGCTCCTTGCCGGCCGTGCGCCGGGCGACGGCGAGCAGCTCGATGACCACGTAGAGGATCGAGCCGGCGGCCAGGCCCAGGAAGGCGATGGTGACGGTGTCGTCGACCACCTGCTGCCCGATGAGCGTGCCGACGAAGGTGGGGCCGCCGGCGATCAGGCCGAGGACGGCGAGGCGGCCCCAGGAGGGGCGTTCACCGGCGGCGGCCAGGGGTGCGACGATGCCGAAGCCCTCGGTGGCGTTGTGCAGGCCGAAGCCGATGACCAGCAGCAGGGCGAGCGAGATCTCACCCTGCGCGGCGGAGCTGCCGATGGCCAGTCCCTCGGCGAGGTTGTGCAGGCCGATGCCGACGGCGATGGTCAGGGCGAGGTCCGCGGCCCGGGGGCCGGGGGAGCCCGGCCCGGGTCTACGGCGGTGGGCCGTCCAGCGGTCGTAGCGGACGAGGCCCAGCAGGCCGACGGCCAGCGTCGCGACCAGGACCGTGCCGCCGGTCGCGGCGGTGGCCCAGTGGTGTTCGTCCAGGGCGGCGTCGGTGGGTTCCCAGGCCTCGGCCAGGACGTCCCAGAACAGGAACAGCAGGATGCCGATCGCGACGGCGTTCAGCGCGGCCCGCAGCCGTGGCGCGGGGCGGCGCAGCCGTCCGACGGGCAGACCGAGGAAGACGGTGAACCCCGCGACGGCGCCCAGCAGGGCGATCTGCGGACCGGACATGCGCATCCTCCGGAAAGCGGGGCGATTGGTAAGCCTTACCTAATAAGCCTCGCCCCAGCTTGACCCCGGCCACCCGCCGCCCGCATCTCCGCCCCGCCGCCCGTCACCGGAACGGCCGCACTCGGGCGGCGGCGGGTGCTCCTCGGCGCTTCCTGGACCGCCCACACCCCGTCGCGCATCAGCTGCCGCCCGGGGAGTTCACGCACCCCGCGCCAGGCCTGGACGGCCTGCGGGCGCACCCGGAAGAACCCGTAGGCGCTCCCGTCGCGGCGGGGGTCCCAGCCCCACTTGGCCGTCATGGCCGCCACCGCGGCGGCGGGCACGTCGGGGGTGGTGAACGTCTCCACCGTCCCGTCCATCAGCACCACGTCGTAGGTGTCCCCGAACGCGAGCCGGGTACGGCCGCCCTCGCCCAGGTTGCGGCCCGTCGGGTTGGTGAGGCGGGTGGACAGCCAGACCGCCCCCTCGTGCCAGACGAACCAGAGCGGCACGAGGTACGGCAGCCCCTCCGCGTCGGCGGACGCCACCCAGACGTCCGTCTCCCGGTCCAGCCGCTCCAGCACCTCCCTCTTGCGCTGCTCGGCGGTACGGGGTGCGGGCTCGGCGGTGTCCATGCGGTCACCCTAAGGCTTGTCTGACAATTCCCGCCGGGCGCGCGACGCCGGGGCACGCACCTTGCCGCGTTGTCGTCGGTCGCCGATGCTCCGCATGGACTCCCTCCTCCGCCTTGCGATGCACGCACCCCAACGCCGCGCGCTGATCCGACGCGAATTGTCAGACAAGCCCTAGCCACCCCATCACGGACGGCCGGCGCGGCCGGGGCGCGGACCAGGCCGGACGGCCCGTCAGGCGGCCGGCTCCGGAAGCCGGCCGAGGTGCTCGGTGACGCGCTCGCGCAGCAGCAGGTACTCCTCCCAGCGGCGGGGCAGCGGACCCGGCGGGCGCACCACGACCTGGGCCTCGGTGACCTGCTGGCCGTCCCGGAACTGCTCGTGGGTCAGGTCGAGTTCGACGCCGCTGGGCAGCCGGTTCCACCAGTGGAAGCCGTGCTGCTCGCCGTCGAGGTGGACCTCGCCGACCATCAGCTCGCCGCCGAAGAGGTCGTTGACTATGAGGGACGTGATGTCGCAGTGCCCCCAGGCGGGGTTCTCGGCCCGCCAGTCGGCCTGGTTGTCGGGCGAACAGGTGTCCTCGGCCCAGCTGGTGCGCAGGGCCTGATCGAGTGTGAGGAGGTTCCAGGGTGTCATGTCCCGCATGATCGCACCCGCCTCCGACAACGGGGGCGCCGCGGAACGTACGATCGGTCAATGTCTGACACGACGGAAACCTCGCCGGGCTGGCTGGCCCCCGAGGAACTTGAGACCACCCGGGCCCGGATGCCGATCCTCTACGTCGAGGCCGTGCCGGTGCGCGTCGACGACGCGGGCGAGGTCACCCAGATCGGCCTGCTGCTGAGGATCGGTCCGGACGGGACGGTCAGCCGGACCCTCGTCTCCGGGCGGGTGCTGCACCACGAGCGGATCCGGGACGCGTTGCTGAGGCACCTGGAGAAGGACCTCGGCCCGGTGGCGCTGCCCCGGATCCCGGCCTCGCTCCAGCCGTTCACCGTGGCCGAGTACTTCCCCACCCTCGGCATCACCGAGTTCCACGACCCGCGCCAGCACGCGGTGTCGCTCGCCTACATCATCCCGGTGGCCGGTGACTGCCGGCCACGGCAGGACGCGCTGGACCTGGTCTGGTTCAGCCCGCAGGAGGCCGCCTCGGCGGTGGTGCAGCAGGAGATGCCGGGCGGGCAGGGAGCCCTGCTGAAGCGGGCCCTCGCGCACGTCGGCTGCCTGAGCTGAGGGCCGGCCGTACGCTGGCGCGGTGACCGCATCCACGCCGCCCGGCGGCGAGCCTCCCCCCGCCGCCCCGTGCGTCGCCGTTCGGCACCCCGCCGTCCCGTACGTCGCCGTCGTCGGACCGGGCGACGCCGGGCCGGCGGAGTGGGAGGCGGCCGAGGCGGTCGGCCGGCTGCTCGCCGAACGCGGCGCCGTCGTGGTCTGCGGCGGACTCGGCGGGGTGATGGCCGCCGCGGCCAAGGGCGCCCGGGCGGGCGGCGGGGTCGCGGTCGGCCTGCTCCCGGGGAGCGACCGCGCCGCCGGCAACCCGTACCTGAGCGTCGCGCTCCCCACCGGGATGGCGCAGCTGCGCAACGGCCTGGTGGTGGCCGCGGCGGACGCCGTGATCGCCGTGGGCGGCAGCTGGGGAACGCTCAGCGAGATCGCCCTTGCCCTGCGCTCCGGGCGTCCCGTGGTCGCGCTCGGCGGCTGGCGGATCGACCACCCGGCGCCCGCACCTCCACCCGGATCCGCGCCTCCACCCGGATCCGTGCCCGGCCCGGGCCTCGACGCCGGCCCTGTCGCGGCCGGCAGCCCCGAGGAGGCCGTGGCGGCGGCGCTCGCCGCGACGTCCACCGGTGGCGGCGTAGCCAAGCCCTGACGGCCGGTCGGAAGAAGGCTCCGCGGCACCTCGGGGCGCGCTGCACCGGTTCGTCCGGCCGTGGCACCGCGGCGCCCGAGCGCCTCGCTCGGCGGCGGACGCGCGATACGGCTGTGATCCACTGAGTGGGAGCAGCCACCGCACCGGCCGTCGTCGAGAGGATCCCCATGCACAGGTCGCGAACGTTCGAGTGGGCCGATCCCGCCATCACCGCGCAGGCGGTCGGCACGAGCAGCGGGCTGGAGCTGCTGCGGGGGATCGCCGAGGGGCGGCTCCCGTCCCCGCCGCTCAGCCGCATGATGGGTTTCCGGCTGGCGGAGGTCGAGCGCGGGCGGGCGGTGTTCGTGCTGGTGCCCGGGGAGGAGCACTACAACCCGATCGGCAGCGTGCACGGAGGTGTGTACGCGACGCTGCTGGACTCGGCGGCCGGGTGCGCCGTGCACTCGATGCTGCCGGAGGGGATGGGTTACACCTCGCTGGACCTCACGGTGAAGTTCCTACGCCCGGTCACGGCCGGCACCGGGGAGATCCGTGCGGTCGGCACCGTCCTCAACAGCGGGCGTCGCACGGCGCTGGCCCAGGCGGAGCTGCTCGACGGCAAGGACCGTCTGCTCGGCCACGCGACCAGCAGCTGCTTGCTGTTCCCGATCGCCGGCGAGTGAACCCCGGCGGGCCCGCCCGCGCCCGGAGGACGACGGGCGGGCCGGGAGCCCCGCCGGTTCACGACCGCCACTCCGGGCGGGCGAGTCGTCCGTCATCCGATGCCACGTCAATTCCGCGCGGAATTCCTTGTCATGTCACCTGAAGGATGCCAGGGTGGTCGATCCTGCCTCCGCGGGCCCCTGTCGTGCCCGCACCCCGACGAGGAGAGACCATGCTTCGACGCCCCACGACCGTCGCCGGACTGCTGGCGCTGGCCGTCGCCCTGACGCCGGGTCAGCAGGTGGCCGCCGCCGGGCCGGGTGAGCTGCCGTTCGGCTCCGCCACCACGGTGGGCCTGCACAACACGTACGAGACGGGCGCCTTCCCGTACCTGGCCCGCGCGCTCGACACCGGCACCGGGATGATCGAGCTGGACGCGTGGACCAACACCGTCACCAAGGAGTGGAAGGTCAGCCACTCCAACCCGCTCGGCAACGCCAACAACTGCACCGAGGCGAGCACCCCCGCCCAGCTCTACGCCGGCGGCACCAACAAGAACCTGGAGCACTGCCTCGACGACGTCCGGGTCTGGCTCGGTGCCCACCCGCAGAGCGGCCCACTGGTGATCAAGCTGGAGCTCAAGGGCGGCTTCGCGGCCAACCGCGGCATGGGCCCGGCCCAGCTCGACGCCCTGATCGCCGCCCGCCTCGGCGACCGGGTGTTCCGCCCCGCCGACCTGCTGGCCAAGCCCGGCGGCGGTGCCCACCCGAACCTCGACGAGGCCGCCCGCGCCGGGAACTGGCCGACCAGGGCCGCCCTCGCCGGACGCGTCCTGGTCTACGTGATCCCCGGCAGCTTCGAGGAGCAGAACCCCTTCGACACCCTGCACACCGACGTCGAGTACGGCCGCCACCTGCGCGACCTCGCCGCCGGGGGACGGATGGGCCAGGCCCAGGTGTTCCCCGCCGTCCACGGCGCCGCGACCGGCGACCCGCGCGGCAAGTACGGCGACGCGTCGATCCGGCCCTGGTTCGCGGTGTTCGACGGCGACGCCGCCGCCTACGTCAACGGCGTCGACACGGCCTGGTACGACCAGCGGCACTACCTGCTCGTCATGACCGACGCGCACAACGTCGCCCCGGCCATCAGCGCCACCGAACCGGGCGCCGACCAGGCCCGGCTGCGCACCGAGGACCTCGCCCGCCGGCACGCCTCGATCGTCTCCAGCGACTGGCGCGGCCTGCCCCAGGTGCAGTCCCTGGTACTGCCCCGGGGCTGACGCCCCGTCCCCGCCGGGCATCCCGGCCGCTCAGGGCGCGTTCGACACGGTTCAGGCTGCCGCAGGCGGTTTCGGGCAGAGGTACGGCCCGGCTCCGTCCGCGGCGGCGGTCGGCCGGGTGTTCATCGAGTTGACCACGGCCCAGTGGATCATTGAGCGTGACCGTTCAGGCGGTTCGTCGTAGTCGCCGCCGATGCGCCGGCATGTGGAGCGGACCTTCGGGACAGCGGCCCGGTACCGGCGGCTCCGGCCGCCACGGGATCCTGGAACCGAGTCCGTGTCGCACCGTTCGGAGCCGGACAGTTGGAGGATTCCCCCACCGAACACCCTGGACCGGGCCCCTACAATGTGATCATGAAGGCTAGGGTGGGTGTGCGTGTCATGAAGGCTGTGTCAGTGGTCGGGGTTGCGGTTCTGCTGGTGGGAACCTCGGCAGGCTGCGGAGTCGGGTCGCCGCCTTCCGAGGGCGCTCCGGCGGTAGCCGGTATGTCCGCAGGCGCGGCGCCAGGCTCATTGCGGCTGACCGCTCCGGAGTCCCTTCCTGGCGGTTTCCGGGCCGCGAGCCCCGCCAACGTCCGCGCCTCCCACCCGGGGGGCCCGCAGCCGGCTGGCTACGAGAGCTTTGACGGCAGCCTGGTGGTCACATACACGGCCGACTCCGGAGGGACCATGGCCATCGGCGGGGCCTGGGGCACCATCACCGATCCCGACGCGGTGGCGACGTCCGCGATCGCCGCGATGCAGTCCCCGAGGAGCCGCTGGACGGTGCCGCTGGCCGATGTCGACGCGCGAGACCCGCACGACCCGCAGGGCCGGCTCAAGTGTGGGGTCTCGACCGAGGCGATGCTCGTCATGTTCGTATGCCTCTGGGTCGACCACTACACCGCGGGGTCCGTGACTTTCCCGGCCTGGGCCGAAGGGACCCCGGCCACGCTCGACCAAGCCGACGCGGCCGAGCGTACCCGCCGCATCCGCGATGCGATGACGGTCCCCAAATAGCAGCCGAGTCGGCCGGCGAGGCGAAGTCGGGCCGGGCCGGGTGATACGGCCTGGACTAACAGCGTGGGCTTCGACTTCGATCCATCGGTCATGAACGGGCCGCAGCGCTGGCCGGGATCACCACGTTCATCGCAACGCCTCCGCAGGTCAGCGCGATGTGGCGGGCGATCCCGGTGGGTAGCGCCCTCGGGCTGGACCGCTCGGACTGAGCTGTCAGCGAGCCCCCGCGCCCGAGTAGGGCCGGGGACTGGAAACGGAGCATCAGCCACCGCGCCAGTCCCCGACCCTGCTCAGGGCGCGCAGCCCGAGAGTGGCCGGGTGTCGCCGGCGGCGCGGCCGCAGACCCGCTCGACCAGGGCGGTCCCCTCGGGGCCCCGCCGGACCCGGATGATGTGCAGTCCGTGCCCGGGCTGGGCGGTGGCCGCCAGCGGGCGGGTCTCGCGGAAGTCGACCGTCCCGGTGGCCCGGTTCTTCATCTCCACGGCCCGCAGGGCCGCCATGACCGAACCGACCCCGCCCCGCTGTGAGGCACCGGCCTTGGCCGCGCCGGCCTGCAGCGCGGCGGTGGCGTCGTAGGCCAGTGCGAGCGCGCCGTCCGAGAACACGTCGTCGTCGTACGGGTTGTCGCCGCGCGGCGTGATCCGCAGCTGCGCGGCGGCCACCCCCGCCAGGTCCGAGGCCCGGGCGGTGGTCGCCGGGTCGGCCAGCGCCGTGTAGTACAGCGTGGCCTGCGGCGCCATCCAGGTCTCCCCGGTGCTGAACTGGGCCTTCGTCAGGTCGTCCCCGGCCAGCACCGTGAGCGGGCCCGCGCAGCCGGCGTCCGCCGCCAGCCGCCGCATCAGCTGGTTGACGTCGTCCGCGCGCCCGGCCAGGTAGAGCACCGCCGGAGGGTGCTCGGAGTGGCAGCTGGTGCTCAGCGCCGCCTCGAAGTCCGGGTCGCCGTTGCTGGTCAGCCCGTACTCCAGCGGACGGCCGCCGATCAGCTGGAACCCGGCCTCCCGCAGCATCGCCGAGCCGTACTCGGCCTGCTCGGGGCTGTAGCGGTCGTCGGGCGTGGGGGTGCGGGTGAGTACCGCGGCGTACCGGCCGGCCGGCGGCACGGCGAGACCGTCCACGATCAGCCGCAGCGCCGCCGCCTCCTCCTGGTCGGTGGCGGCCAGGCCGAAGTAGTTGACGTGCGTCCTGGCCAGGTAGGTCGCCGAGTTGGTGGTGCTGACCACCGCCAGCCCGGCCTGCTGGAGCCGGGTCAGCACGGCGTCGCTGTCACTGGTGTCCCGGCCCAGGCCCACCACGCCGACGACCGAGCTGTCGCGCCGGGCGACCTCCACGATCCGTTCGACCATCTCGGCCTGGAAGTACATGTCCTGGCCGCCGTTGGCCACCAGCACCTTGATCTTGAGCGGGTCACCGGCGTTGTTGCGCAGCTGCGCCAGGTGCACCCCGGTCAGCTCCTTCAGGCTGTTGAGCGCCCGCGACCGCTGACCGGCGGCCGTGGTCAGCGACCCCGCGTACACCACCGTCACGAAGCGCACGTCCGGCAGCGCGTCCACCCGCTCGTTCTCCCGGCGGATCGCCTCCTCCAGGGTCTCCAGGCCGACCGCCGCGCCGGTGCGGTCGGTCGGCTCGCCCGGCAGCGTGCCGCTCAGCCGGATGCCGGTGCCCGCCCCCGTCTCCGGGTCCGTCCCCGCGAAGGACACCCCGCCGGTGGCCACCCCGACGCACTCGCGCGTCCCGCCGAGGCCCTGCCGCCAGACCGCGTCCGCGTTGGACCCGTACAGCCGCGCCTCGCAGTACCGGCCGGAGAGCTGCTGCACCCGCAGGACGCCCGCGCAGGACGCCAGCACCAGCACCGCCAGCACCGTCCAGCGCGACCACAGGAACCACCACGAGCGGCGCACCGGCACCGCCGACAGCCGGATCGTCTCACCGGCGCTCAGCTGCGCCCGGGTCAGCCGCACCGGCAGCGTCCACGCGAGCGCCCGCCCCCGGCTCGGCGCCTGACGCACCCGAAGATCGCTCACCCAGCTCTCGTACGGGCCGCGGCGCAGCGAGCCCACCGTGTGCACGGTCACCGGCGTCGTGCCCGGATCCGCCAGCCACGCGGCCACGTCCGCGTGCGCCACCCCCGCCAGCACCAGCAGCGGGTCCTGCTCGCTGCGCCGGCTGCGTACGTCGCTGATCGCGCCCAGCACCTGGAGCGCGCCGTTGCCGGCGGTCGCGCGCGGTACGAACACCACCGGTGGCACGCGCCGCTTGCGCCCGCGCAGGTCGGCCGCCCAGGAGCGGTGCGCCCAGCGCAGGTCCTCCAGCAGTGCCAGGGTGCGCAGTTGCAGGTGGAACTGCTGCGCCCGGTCGCGCTCCTCGCCGGGGGTCGTCGCCAGCTGCGCCTTCAGGACCTCCCCGGCCACCTCGCGGGCCCGGGCCCGGGTCACCTCCCATGACATCCGCGGCCGCCACAGCGACCACGCGGCGGCCTGCCGCCCGGAGGCGGCCAGGAAGGTCGTCGTGGCGAACCAGCGGCTGGCCTGGCCGAACCAGGACAGCGGCGCGGTGTTGCGGCGCACCCATCCGCTCACCCCGAGCACCAGCAGCGCGCCGATCACCACCAGTACGACGGCCAGCCAGTGCGCCTGGGTGAGCAGACTGGTCAGCCCCGCCAGCACGAACGCGCCGATCAGCGTGGTGGAGTTCAGCACCGGCGACAGGGCGCGCTGGAGGTCCCCGGCCGCCGTCCGCGGCTCCGGCCGCCAGTGCAGGTCTCGCAGCCGTACCAGGACGTCCTCGACCAGCTCGTCCAGCGGCCGGCCCGCCCCGGCGGGGTCCGCCAGGACGTGCCGGGCCGCCGACTCGATCGCGGCGACCAGCCGGGAGCGCGGGGAGGCGTACCCGCGGTACCAGGCCGGTCCGCGCCGGGCCCAGGGGCCCTTCGCGAGCGCGTCGAGTATGCCGATCGCCCCGCGGTGCGGATCCCCGCCCCCGGTGTCGGCGACCACCCGGTGGGGCAGCCCGCCGCCCTCCTGCGCCTCCTGGACGGCGCGCACCACGTTCTCGACCTCGCGGTCGAGTTCGGTGTCGTCCTCGTCGGCGCAGAGCACCACGACCGGCATCGGCAGCCGGGCGCCGCTGAACTGGTCGATCAGGTCCTTCACCAGGGCGTCGACCTCGTAACGCGCCGTGCTCCGTACGCCACCCAGCTGCGCGCCGCCGCGCGCCGATCCCTGCGTCACCCGCACCCCCGAAGCCGCCCCCGCCCCGGAGCGCGCGCCGCACCCCGGTCTGACCTGGCGTCAGGACGCGAGTCTAGACCCGGGGTACGACGGCGCACAGCGTCGCGGGAGCGGCTCAGGCCTCGGCGCCGCCCGCCCCGGCCGCGGGTCCGGCGGCCGGCCCCTCGTCCGGTCCGTGGCCAGGCTCCTCGACCGGCCAGACGATCTCCAGGACGTTGTCCGGGTGACCCGGCTCGCCGGACCAGTGCCGGTAGACCTCCCGCACCGGCCCGGCGAACGCGAAGGAGTGCTCCGCGATCCACGTCGCCACGGCGTCGTAGGCCGACAGGACCTCCGGATAGGCCGCCGCCGGCCCCTCCACCACCGTGCTCGCGAACAGGTTCGCCGGCAGGTCGATCACGATCATGCCCTCCGGCAGGTCGGCCGGCTGCGCGGCCGTCGCCGAGAACGGCAGGCACGCCTCGACCTGCGAGGAGTGCTCCTCCGTGACCGGCCCGTGCAGCCGGGCGAAGGCGGGCCCGGCGAACGTCAGCGGGGCCCGCCCGGCCACCGTGTACATCGCCTGGAAACTCTCCCGCATGAACGGGTTGAGCTCCGCCTGGCCGACGGTGCCCCGGCATGCCAGGACCCGCTCGGCGGCCCCCTCGCGGATGGTGACGCGGTGCTTCATGTCCTCTCCCTCGTGTTCGCGGTTCAACAGGCCGCGGACGACGGTCCGCTGGAGCTCCAACCGGCGCTCGGCCGCCGCCAGCCACTCCCGCAGCGCCCCCGTGATCTCCCGCCCGGCCTCCCGCCGCGCCACCAGCTCCCGCACCCGCTCCAGCGGTACGTCCAACTGGCGCAGCGAGCGGATGAGCTGGGCCGTCCGGAGCTGGTCCCGCCGGTAGTAGCGGTAACCGCTGACCGGGTCGACCAGGGCGGGCGCGAGCAGTGCGCCGGCGTCGTAGTGCCGCAGTGCGGTGATCGGCAGGCCACTGGCCTGCGCGAACTGTCCGATCGGCAGCAGATTCGTCCTGTCCACGCAGGAGACTGTGCCGTCTCGTGTTACCCGAGAGTCAAGCGCTCCCGTCCGATGAAGATCCACTGACGGCCCCCGTCGCGGGTGCCCGGTGTGGGATGGTGGTCGGATGATGGTGGAAGACCTGGTCCGGCTGCGCCGGGCCCGTGACCAGATGGACCGCGAGTACGCGAAGCCGCTCGACGTCGCCGCGCTCGCCCGTACCGCGCTGATGTCGGCGGGCCACTTCTCCCGCAGCTTCCGCGCCGCCTACGGGGAGACGCCCTACAGCTACCTCATGACCCGGCGCATCGAGCGGGCCAAGGCCCTGCTGCGCCGGGGCGACCTGAGCGTGACCGAGGTCTGCTTCGAGGTGGGCTGTACGTCGCTGGGCTCGTTCAGCTCGCGGTTCACCGAGCTGGTCGGCGAGTCCCCGAGCGCCTACCGGGCCCGCGACCACGAGGACGGCGCGGCGGTCCCCGCCTGCGTCGCCAAGGTCCACACGCGACCGGTCAGGAACGGAGAAGCGAAACCCACGCCGCACTCGTAGCGTGAGGCGCATGGACATCAAGCTCTCACAGTGCTTCATCGCCGTCGACGACCACGACAAGGCCATCGCCTTCTACCGTGACGTGCTCGGTCTGGAGGTCCGCAACGACGTCGGGTTCGAGGGCATGCGCTGGGTCACCGTCGGGTCACCCTCGCAGCCCGAGGTGGAGATCGTCCTCGAACCCCCGCTGGCCGACCCCAACGCCCCCGAGGCCGACCGGGAGACCATGGCGGAGCTGCTGGCGAAGGGCCTGCTGCGCGGCGTGATCTTCCGCACCGACGACTGCGACGCCACCTTCGAGCGCATCCGCGCGGCCGGCGGTGAGGTCCTCCAGGAGCCGATCGACCAGCCGTACGGCGTGCGCGACTGCGCCTTCCGCGACCCGGCGGGGAACATGCTGCGCTTCA
The DNA here is from genome assembly GCF_053603215.1 of Kitasatospora sp. NPDC004240. NCBI lineage: Bacteria > Bacillati > Actinomycetota > Actinomycetes > Kitasatosporales > Streptomycetaceae > Kitasatospora > Kitasatospora sp. NPDC004240. The sequence continues at coordinate 21,996 of NZ_JBSGFD010000002.1, forward strand.
CCCAGCCGCGCGAGCGGTGAACCGCTGCCGGTGACCCGCCGACCGGTGGGCCGGACCGATCGGTGGGCCGGGCCTTCCGGCCCACCGGGTGGTGCCGGGTCTGTCCGGTGCCGGGCCCGTGCAGCAGCGAATCGGCCCGCGTGGAGCAGCGGTAATTCGGTGGACAGGGTGGGGGACGGCTGACAGGCTGCGCGCATGACCTACGGAATCGAGTCCCACCCCGCCCGGTGAGTGCCCAGGAGGAGCGCGACGCGCTCGACCTCCCGCCCGCTCCGCCCGCCCTCTACGACCATGCCCGCGCGCTGCTGCGCGAGTGTCCCGACGGACTGCCGCCCCGGCGCGGCCTCTCCGTGCGGCGACGCGACGCGGCCCGCGAGCCCCTGCCCGACGGGTCGCCGCCCGGCGAACCGCTCACCCGCGAGGCGGCGGGCGACGCCCTCCGGCAGGCCCTGGACCCGCTGCCGGACGACTCCGCCGAACTGCACCGGCGCTTCGCCCGGCTCGGCATCGACCTCACGCACCGGCGGTATGTCCGGTCCGCCGTGCTCGCACTGCCGCTACCGGACGGGCAGCGGGCGGCGGCCCTCGCCCTGGCCCGGCAGCTGACCCGCACCGGCACCACCGTGCCCGCCGTCACGGCGGGCCTGGCCCTGCTGATCCGCCTCGGCGAGCCCGAGGACGTTCCGTACCTGCGCGTCCTCGGCCTGGTCCGGGAACTCACCGGTCCGGCGTTGGAGGCGCTCGAACGCCTCGACCGCCAGGGCGCCGCCACCGTGCGGCTGGTGGTCTTCCTCGGCCACGGGGAGCTGCGGCCCCTGGCGCGCGTCCTCTGGACGGACGACCGGTCGGCGGTGCGGACGGCGCTGCTCGCGGTGCCCGCCGACGGTGACTGCCCGGCCGCCTCGGCCGCCCGCTGGATCGCCGAGGCCGTCCGGCTCGACGAGCTGATCGACCGCCACCCGGACGATCTTGGACTGCTCGCCCGGGCCGGTTGGCTGCTGGCGCGGATCGGCCGTTCGCGCTACGACCTGACCGAGCTCCTCGCCTACCCCGCGGCGGTCGAGGTGTACGGCGTCGTCGTCGCTTGGGCCGGACTGCTGCCGCCCACGCTCGACAACGCCGCCATGCTGCTCTCGCTCGCGCTGGACCTCGGCAGCGGCACCGGTGTGCTGCTGGACTGGCCGCCCGGCCGGCGCGAGGAGCTGCTGGCGTCGCTCGGGCGGCTGCTGGCCGAGCCCGGCTGGGCCGACGTGGGAGCCGACGCGACCGACCCGCGGCGGCGCAGACGGGCCGAGTGGTTCCACCGCGTCCGGCGCCGGCCGTTCGAGCGCCCGGCGGGCGGCGTGGGACTGCGCGTGGAGGGGCTGCGCATCGAGGTGGTGGCCGGCGACCCCGCCGACCGGGGGCCCGTCGAGACCCGGCTGCTCGTCGACGGCCGCCCGGTGGTCCCGGCGTACTTCGGCCTCGGTCCGGCCCGCCGACCCGAGGAACTGCTGGACGAGGGCGGGCTGCGGGCCACGGACGAACCGCGCGAGGTGGAGCTCGCCGAGGCCTCCTGCACCGCGGGCTGCTGCGGATCGCTCCACGTCACCATCCGGCGCGACGGCGACCAGGTGGTGTGGGAGAACTGGCGGTGGCCGAACGCCCCGGCCTCCCGGATCCCCGATCCCCTGCCACCCGCCCACCGCTTCGACGCCCGCGCGTACGACGCGGAGGTCGCCCGGGCGGAGGCGGACACGCAGTGGTGCTGGCGGGCCCGGTCGGTCGCCCGGCTGGTCAAGGCCGGACTGATCGAGCGGCCGGAGCTGCTGAGCCGGTGGGACGCCTCCCGGGGCTGGATCTCCAGCGGCCACGACGACCCGGACACCGCCGTGGTGCACTTCTGGTACGTACCGGGACTGGCCTCCGGGCGTCCGGAGCGGCCCGACAGCCCGCTGCAGTTCCGCTGGGACCTCCCGGACGACGGACGCCCTCCCGAGGTCCAGGCCGCCGCCGCCCTGCGCCGCCTGGCCGAGGAGGATCCGAAGGCCTACAGCCGGGTCAGCGCCGGCAGCCGCGAGCGCGCCGAGGAGCTGGGGTACGCCTGGTCGTACGACTCCTGACGCCGGGCGGCCGTTGTCGGTCGGCCCCCATAGGCTGCTTCACGACCGGTCGGGCCCCGCGCCCGCCGGACCGTGGACATCGTGAACAGGCGCTGTGCGGCCGCCGCGACGGCCGCACAGCCGGCGAAGGGGAACGACGATGGGCGAGTACGTGCAGCTCGGGGCCGTGAGGACCTGGTACGGCGTGGACGGTACGGGTGAACCGCTGGTCCTGATGCACGGCGGCCTGGTGGACGCCCGCTTCTTCGAGCCGAACCTGGCCCCGCTGGCCGAACACTTCCGCGTCTACACGCCCGAGCGGCGCGGGCACGGCCACACGCCCGACGTCGAGGGGCCGATCACGTACCAGCTGATGGCGGACGACACGATCGCCTTCCTGGAGACCGTGGTGCGCGAGCCGGCCGATCTGGTCGGGCACAGCGACGGCGCGTTCACCGCGATGCTGGTCGCCATGCAGCGTCCGGACCTGGTGAAGCGGCTGGTCCTGATCAGCGGCGGCTTCAACAAGGCCGGCTCGGCCGAACCGGAGGGCATGGAGTGGGACGTGGACGCGATCGCGGAGTTCCTCGGCCCGGCCTACGGCGAGGTGTCGCCCGACGGTGAGGAGCACTTCAAGGTCGTCGCCGCCAAGATCGGCGAGATGGCCGCCAAGGAGCCCGAGCTCCAGGCCTCCGAACTGAGCGCGGTCACCGCCCGCACCCTGGTGATGTTCGCCGACGACGACCTGGTGACGCTCGCCCACATGACCGAGATGTTCCAGGCCCTGCCCCATGCGGAGCTGGCGATCGTCCCGGGCACCTCCCACTTCCTCACCCAGGAGAAGCCCGAGCTCGTCAACCACCTGGTCGTCGACTTCCTCATCCGCGAGCCAGTCCCCACCGTCGCCCCCATCCGCCGCGCCACCGCGGCCTCCTGACCCCGACTCGGACGGCCGACCGCCGGCACCCGCGCCCCGGGACGCGCGGGGAGGGGCGAACTCCTCGCCCTCGGCCCGCCCGGGTCCTCGAACCGGTCGGCGGTGTCCGGTGGAACCGGAGGCACTCCCTCCGCCGTCGGGGTGATCATGGACAACCGCAGGATCGAGGAGGCCGTCGGCGGGCTGCTGCCGTTCGGGATGTGGGCCGGCGCCGGCTGCTGGGGCCTGATCGGGGCCTGGCGCGCCGCCACGGAGGACAACTACGCGTGGAACCTCTGCGTTCCGATCGCCTACGGCCTGGTCAAGGGCCTGCTCATCGGTGCGCTCGCCGCGGCCCTCGCGGGCCTGGCCTGGCACCGCGCGGGCGCACGCCCCGGGCCGGTGCTCGCGGGCGCCCTGTTCGGCGGCGCCTGGTGCGGCACCGTCGCGGACCTCCGCGGCGCACCGCAGCCGCTCCTCTACTACCTGCCGCCCATGGCCGACGAGCAGTGGTACGGGCGGCCCCTGCTGATCGAGTGGACCACCCGCACCCTGCTCCCCGCCCTCTGCTGTGCGGTGGTGCTGCTGCTCGTCACCTCGGCCGACCGTCCCGGCCGCCCGGTCCGGCTCCGGGACCTCGACACCGTCCTCCTGAGCGCGCTCGGCCCGGCCCTCCTGGCGTTCCCGGGCTTCGCGGGCGACGGCCTCCCCGAGCCCGAGGGCAACGGCGACCACCTGAACGAGGGCGTCGGCCCGATCCTGCTGCTGTGGCTCCTCGGCCTGCCCGTCACCGTCCTGGCGGTCGGGCGCATCCGCCGGCTCCGGCGCGAGGGCGACCGGGCTCCCGGCGGGCGTGCGGATACCCGGCCCCGGAGGAGTACGGGTGCTCAGGACCACGGTCGACGGCCGTCCGTGGCCTGACCTCGACGTCCCGACGACCGAGGGTGTACGGACGGGGGACGACAGGAGCGGCGGGGGCCGCGCGCTGCCGGCGGTGGTGGTTGTCCTGTGCGGTGATCGCCCTGGGAGACGCGCTCGTCCGGACCGTCATCCGGAACGGTCTCGACATCCGACCGGCCGCCACCGGGCCGCCCCTGACATCATGGACGGTCACGCCCACGGGGGAAGAGGAGCCGAACGGATGGACCACCCGACGCGTACGTACCAGGCCGGTGCCGCCCGGCCTCCGGCCGCCCCGCCGGGGCGTCGTCCGATCAAGGTGATGGCCGACTACGACTGCCATCCACTCTGGTTCACCGCCGCGGAGGAGGCCGGCGACGTGTCGCCGGAGGATCCGCGGCTGGGGCTGTCGGCCGGACTGGCGGCGGATCTGACGGCGTGGGCGGGGGAGTTCGACGCGATCCTGGTCCGGGACGATCCGGCGTCGAGCGCGTTCACCTCCGAGGAGGCGGAACGGCGTTTCGACACCCGGGGACGGCGGCTGGCCGGCCGGGTCGCGAGCGAGCTGGGGCCCACCTGGCAGGTGCTCTGGTTCGAGGGCCGGACCGGCACCGTCCGCGAGATCCCGCCGCCCGGCCCGGAGCCCGCCGCGAGACGCTGAGCCGTCGTGCCCGTGCTGCCGGCCGTCCTGGTCGCGCACCTGCTCTCCCGACCCCGACTCCTCTCCCGTCCCCGCCGCGGCGCCCACCGCCCCTGACGGCTCCGCGGCGGACTCCGGGCGCCTACCGGGGCCGGGTCGCGCCGGCCTGCCCGCCCGCTCCGGCCCCGCGTCCGCGAAATCGAACGGCTCGACGCACCCGTCGACTCCACCGCACCCGCCGAACTCCGGGACCGGACGGTGTTCGTGGAGACCATCCTGCTCCCCGCCGGCCGGCTCCCGAGCCGAGCCATCGGGCGGCGCCCGCTGACGAGGTCAACCCCCCTGCTGGACCACGCCCCGGGTGGAGAAGGTGACGGGGTCGCCGCCGGTGAAGTCGCCCGGGGGGATGCCGGGGTGGTGGCCCTCGTCGGTGGCGGGCTGGTCGTCGCGGGCGGCGAGGGCGAGGCGGGAGACGATGCGGTAGCGGTCGCCACGGTAGAGGGAGTGGGCGTACTCGACCGCTCGGCCGCGGGTGTCGGTGGTGAGGCGTTCGAAGAGGAGGGCGGGGGAGAGTTCGGGGACTTCGAGGAGGTCGGCTTCGGCGCGGGTGACGACGGTGGGTTCGATCGACTGGACGGCCTCGTTGACGTGGACGCCGTGCCGGTCGCGCAGGTGCTCGTAGAGGTCGCCCTGCTCCAGTTCGCCACTGGTCAGGCCGGGGGCGAGGTCGGCCCGGACGTGCAGGTGCTCGATCGCCATCGGGATGCCGTCGACGAGGCGCAGCCGGGCGACGTAGAAGATCTCGGCGGCGGGGGAGACCCGGAGCTTGCGGCTGATGCGGGCGCCGGCCGGCTGGGTGCTGAACTCCAGCAGCCGGCTGGTCCACACCCCGCCGGCGCGCGGGAGGCTGAAGGCGTTCCGGTCGGAGACCAGCTCCTGGGTGATCTTCTCCGCGGCCACGAACATGCCCCGCCCGTGCTCGCGGACGAGCATTCCCGCGACGACCAGTTCGTCCACCGCCGCCCGCAGCGTGGGGCGTGAGACCCCGAGCCGGGAGCAGAGGGCGCGCTCGGACGGGATGGCGTCGCCCGGGCGCCGTGCCTCGATGAGTTCCAGGATCGCGTCGCGGACCCGCTCGCGCTTCAGCATCGCGCCGGAGGCAGCCGAGTCGATCTCCATGCAGGGCTCTCGTTCGTCGTCGGTACGTTCGCGTTCGCTGGTCAACTATAACTGGTCAACTGGTCAGGTTGTACCAGGTCCGAGGCCATCCAACCCGTTCACTGCACCCACCGGCGAAAAGAGCGCCGTTGCGGAGGGGGTTGACGGCGTCAGTGGTCTATGCCACCTTCATCCCGCGCCAACTGGTAAACACTCGACGGCCGATTGGTCAGGTCGAGATTTACCTCTCGTTCTCATGCTCCCCAGAGGTGAACCATGAAGCACCGCCCCCTTTCCCTGCTCGGCGCCGTCCTGCTGAGCGCCGGACTCGTCTCCTGTTCCTCGTCCGGCGGTGACTCCGGCCAGAAGGCCGGCGGACCGACCGTCCTCGACGTCTGGCTGATGCGCGACAGCGTCTCGGAGGCCTTCCAGAAGGAGTTCGAGGCGGGCTTCGAGAAGGACCACCCGGAGATCGACCTCAAGATCCAGATCCAGGAGTGGGAGGGCATCGGGGAGAAGGTCACCGCCGCCCTGGCGAGCAACGACGCCCCGGACGTCATCGAGGTGGGCAACACCCAGGTCGCGCAGTACGCCCAGAGCGGCGGGCTGACCGACCTCAGCGGCAAGGTCGCCGACCTCGGCGGCGCGAGCTGGCTCAAGGGCCTCGCGCAGCCCGGTGCGTGGGAGGGCAAGCAGTACGGAATCCCGTACTACGCCGCCAACCGGGTGGTCATCTACCGCACCGACCTGTTCCAGCAGGCCGGCATCGACGCCACCGGGATCAAGACGCGGGAGCAGTGGCTCGCCGCGACCCGGAAGCTCAACAAGGACGGCGTGCAGGGCATCTACCTGCCCGGCCAGAACTGGTTCGCCCTGGCCGGCTTCGTCTGGGACGAGGGCGGCGACCTCGCCGTCCGGGAGGGCGGCAGGTGGAAGGGCGGCCTGGACAGCCCCGAGGCGCTGCGGGCGGTGGAGTTCTACAGGCAGCTCCAGGCCCTCGGCAAGGGCCCCAAGGACTCGGACGAATCCCGGCCGCTGCAGGCCGAGGTGGTGGCCAAGGGGCAGGTCGCCCAGGTCATCGCCACCCCGGGCGGGGCGAGCGTGATCGCGCAGAAGAACCCCGAACTCAAGGGCAGGCTCGGCTTCTTCCCCATCCCGGGCAAGACCGCCGACAGCCCCGGCGCCGTTTTCACCGGCGGCTCCGACCTGATCGTCCCCTCCGTCGCCGCGCACCAGAAGGAGGCGTACACCTTCATCAAGGAGCTCACCGGTGACGCCTGGCAGAAGAAGCTCGCCCTCGCGATGAGCTACGTCCCGAACAAGACCACCCTCGCCGGTGCCGTCGCCTCCGACCCCGGCGCCGCGGCGATGGCGGTCGGCGCCGCCAACGGGCACGCCACGCCCAACACCCCGCAGTGGGCGGCGGTCGAGGCCAAGAACCCGATCAAGGACTACCTGACGGCCGTGCTCATCGGGCAGGACGCGAAGTCCGAGGCGGCCAAGGCGTCCCAGTCCATCACCACCACGCTCAACAGCGGCTCCTGACCCATGACCACCGAGCTCTCCCGGCGCCCGCCCCGCAGGCGTCGCCCCTCCCTCGGCCCCTACCTGCTGATCGCACCGGCGGTCCTGGGCATGCTCTACCTCCTGCTCTACCCCTTCGGCCGGGCCCTGCTGATCTCCTTCCAGGACTTCCGGCTGCGCGAACTGATCAGGGGCGACGCCGAGTTCGTGGGGCTGCGCAACTACCGGACCCTGCTGGCCGACCCGAGGTTCTGGGACGTCGTGCGCCGCACGTTCTTCTTCATGGCCGTCAACGTCGTCCTCATCATGGTCCTCGCCACGCTGGTCGCGCTGATGGTCGAACGGCTGGGCAGGATCGGCAGGGCCGTGGTCCTCAGCTCGCTGGTGCTGGTGTGGGCAGTGCCCGTGGTGGCCGCCACCACCGTCTTCCAGTGGCTGTTCCACTCCGAGTTCGGCATCGTCAACGAGATCCTCACCGACCTCGGCTTCACCTCCTTCGAGGGCTACACCTGGTTCGCCGACGGCCGCGCCGCCTTCACGATCCTGGTCGTCCTCGTCGTCTGGCAGTCGGTGCCGTTCGCCGCCATCACCCTCTACTCGGCCCTCACCACCGTGCCCGAGGAGCTCTACGAGTCCGCCCGCCTCGACGGCGCCGGCGGCCTGCGGATCTTCCGCTCCGTCACCTTCCCCCTGGTACGGCCGATCTTCATGCTCGTGCTCTCGCTGGAGGTGATCTGGACCTTCAAGGCCTTCGTCCAGATCTGGGTGATGACCAGGGGCGGACCGGGCGACGCGACCACGATCCTGCCGGTGTACGCCGTACAGACCGCGCTCGCCAACCAGCGCTACGACCTCGGAGCGGCCGCCTCCATGGTCACGGTCCTGCTGATGAGCGGCGTCCTCGTCCTCTACTTCCGCCAACTGTTCCGCCAGGAAGGGGAACACCTGTGACCCCGCCACCTGCGACCCCGCCACCTGCGACCACGTCCCGCAGGCCCACCTTGCGGCGCGCGCTCCGCCGGCTCCCGCTGAACGCCGCGGCCGCCCTGACGGTGGCGATCTGCCTCTTCCCCGTCTACTGGATGGTCGCGACCGCGTTCAAGCCGTCCCGGGACATCCAGTCCTACGAACCCCGCCTGATCCCGCAGGAGTGGACCTTCGACCACTTCCGCGAGGCGGTCCAGGCCGACAGTTTCGCCTTGTTCTGGCGCAACAGCATCCTGGTCACCCTCGGCGCCGTCCTGCTGGCGCTGGTGGTCGCGCTCGGCGCCGCGTACGCCGTGGCGCGGCTGCGGTGGCGCGGCCGCCGGCAGTTCATGCTGGCGGTGTTCATCGCCCAGATGGCGCCGTGGGAATCGCTGATCATCCCGGTCTACATCATCTCCCGCGACACGAACATGCTGGACCGGCTGCCCACGCTCACCCTGGTCTACTTCATGATCACGCTGCCGTTCACCGTGGTCGTGCTCCGGGGCTTCATCGCCGGCATCCCGCCCGAGCTGGAGGAGGCGGCGCAGGTCGACGGCTGCACCAGGGTGGGGGCCTTCCGCCGGGTCGCGTTCCCGCTGCTGGCCCCCGGCCTGATGGCCACCTCGCTCTTCGGCTTCATCACCGCCTGGAACGAGTTCACCTACGCCAACTTCCTCATCATCAAGCAGCAGGACAGCCGCACCCTGCCGGTCTGGCTCTCCTCCTTCCAGACCACCTTCGGCACGGACTGGGGGGCCACCATGGCGGCCTCCACCCTCTTCGCGCTGCCCGCGCTGCTCGTCTTCCTCGCCCTCCAGCGCCATGTGACCTCCGGCCTCACCGCCGGAGGGGTCAAGGGCTAGGGCGACTGCCTCACACCTTCGCGCCTCACACCTTCGCGCCCCACCGAACACCGGAGACAGACAACCCGTGGATCCGCTGAGTCCCACACCCACGCCCCCACGCCCCGACCTCGCCCTCGTCCCCCGCCCGAGTCGGCTCACCCCGCGCCCCGGCCGGTACCGCCTCGACGGCACCACCCGGCTGCGCGTCGCCCCCGGCACGGAAGGAGCGGCCGACCTCCTGCGCGGCTACCTCGCGCCCGCCACCGGACCGCGCCTGGAGCACGCCGAGGACGGCGCCTTCGTCCTCGCCCTCGACCCCGCCCGCACCGAACTCGGCGAGGAGGGGTACGGGCTGACCATCGGCCCCGACGGCGTCCTGCTGCGCGCCGCCCGTCCGACCGGGTTGTTGCGCGGTGTCCAGACGATCCGCCAACTCCTGCCCTACGAAAGTCTGTCGGAACCGTCCGGGACCGGGGTCGAGCTACCGGGCCTGGAGATCACGGACGTGCCCGCCCACCCCTGGCGCGGCATGCTGCTCGACGTCGCCCGCCACTTCCAGCCGGTGTCCTACCTGCGCCGCTTCGTCGACCTCCTCGCCCTGCACAAGCTGAACGTCTTCCAGCTGCACCTCACCGACGACCAGGGCTGGCGGATGCCGGTGGACGCCTACCCCCGGCTCACCGGGGTCGGCGGCCGGCGCAGCCAGTCGATGGTCGGCCCGGCCGGGAGCGAGCACTTCGACGGCCTCCCGCACGGCGGCTCGTACACCCGCGCCGAACTCGCCGACCTCATCGCCTACGCGGCCGCCCGCGGTGTGACCGTGGTCCCGGAGGTCGGGGTGCCGGGGCACGTCCGGTCCGCGCTCGCCGCCTACCCCGAGCTGGGCAACCACCCGGACGCGCGCCTCGACGTGTGGACGCACTGGGGGGTGTGCCCGAACGTGCTCGGCACCGGCGACCACGTCCTCGACTTCTTCCGCACCGTCCTGGACGAGGTGATGGACCTCTTCCCCTCCAGCTACGTCCACCTCGGGGGCGACGAAGTCCCCACCCAGGAGTGGGAGGCCAGCCCGGCCGCGATCGCCCGGGCCGCGCAGGAGGGGCTGTCCGGCCCGCGGGAACTGCACGGCTGGTTCATGGCCCGGATGGCCGACCACGTCGTACGGGCGGGCCGGCGCCCGATCGCCTGGGCCGAGAACGGCACCACCCTGCCGCTGTCCTGCACGGTGATGAGCTGGCGCACGCCGCAGCACGCCTGGGCGGCCGCCCGGCGGGGGCACGACGTCATCCACACCGACCACCGCTCGACCTACTTCGACTACGCACGCGGCCCGGCCCCCACCGAACCCCCCGGCCAGCCGGGCCACTCCATCGACCTGCGGACCGTGTACGGCGTCGACCTGCTGCCACCGCCCGACGAGCCGCTGCTCGCCGGGAAGGTCCTGGGCACCCAGGGGCAGCTGTGGACCGAGTTCGTCCCGACGCCCGAGCACATCGAGTACCTCACCTACCCCCGCCTGTGCGCACTCGCCGAGCGGGCGTGGGACCCCACCGGCGACTGGCAGGACTTCCGGACCCGGCTGGAGGGGCACCGGGGGCGGCTGACCGCGCTCGGCGTACCCCACGACACCCTCCGGGCCCGGATGGCACCCGTCCCCGCGTGACGTCCTCGCGGCTCCCTCCAGCACACCCCCACAAACCTTCCCGCACACCCCCACGAGCTCTCCCGCGGACGGCGGGAGCGAACGAAAGGCAACTGTCGGATGAGCACCCGAAGCACCGGCCGCAGCACCCGCGCGGCCCTCGCCCTCGCCACCCTGGTGGGTAGCGCGGCCCTGGCCACCATGCCCCTCGGCACCGCGTCCGCCTCCGCGGGCGACGGCCTGGCCGTCCAGTACCGCACCAGCGCCGGCGGCGCCACCGCCGACCAGACCGAACCCTGGCTCAAGCTGCGCAACACCGGCACCACCACCGTCCAGCTGAGCCAGGTCAAGCTCCGCTACTACTTCAAGGCCGACTCCCCGACCGCCTCCTACCGCTTCGCCTGCTCCTGGGCGGTCAAGGGCTGCTCGGTCATCACCGGCACCTTCGGCACGCTCGCCAACCCGACCGCGACGGCCGACCGCTACCTGGAGATCGGCTTCACCTCCGCGGCCGGCTCCCTCGCCCCCGGCGCCGACACCGGCGACATGCAGCTGCGCTTCTACCAGTCCACCTGGCAGACCCTGAACCAGAGCGACGACTACTCCTTCGGCGGGACCCAGACCGGCTACGCGGACTGGACCAAGGTGACCGCGCAGATCGCCGGCGCCACCGTCTGGGGCACGGCCCCCGGTGGGAACGGGCCGACCGACCCGCCGACCCCCACCGACCCGGCGACCCCGACCGACCCGCCGGCCGGCAGCGGCAAGATCCTGTTCGACGACTTCTCCTACACCTCGCACACCGACCCGGCCCTGGCCGGCCACGGCTGGAGCGTGCGCTCCAACGCGGGCGGTCCGGGCGTCCCCGGCGCCACCTGGGACCCGTCGAAGGTCACCTTCGTCAGTCAGAGCGGCAACACGGTGATGAACCTGGAGACCTCCTCCGCCGGCACCGGCGCCACCACCACCCACACCGAGATCCTCACCAAGGCCACGAAGTTCAAGAACGGCACCTACGCCGCCCGCGTGAAGTTCTCCGACGCGCCCAAGTACGGCCCCGACGGCGACCGCATCGTGCAGACCTTCTTCACCATCAACGACCTCAAGGCCCCGATGGCCGACGACTACGCCGAGTACGACTTCGAGTACCTGCCCAACGGCGGCTGGGGCGAGCAGGGCAACATCCTGTACACGACCTCCTGGGAGACCTACAACCCCGACCCGTGGCAGGCGGTCAACCAGCACAGCGAGAGCCGGCAGAGCTTCGCCGGCTGGCACGACCTCGTCGTGACCATCGACAACAGCAGGATCGTCTACTACATCGACGGCGCGGAGTTCGGCACCCACGACGCCGCGTACCTGCCCGAGCGGCCCATGTCGATCAACTTCAACCAGTGGCTGATCGACCTCAACGGCCAGACCTCCACCACCCCGCGCGCCTACGACCAGCAGGTCGACTACGTCCTGCACGTCAAGGACCAGGTGCTCACCCCGGCCCAGGTCGCGGCGAAGCTCGCCGCGCTGCGCAGCGCGGGCACGACCTTCGTCGATGAGGTCCCGGCCTCCTGATCCCGTAGGAGCCGAGCCGAGCCGGAACGGCGGGGCAGGGCGGGATCCTGCCCTGCCCCGCGCGCTGATCGAGTGACGCCGGGCCGAGCCCGTGGGGGCGCCGACGCGGACAGGCCGGGAACACCCCGCATGGTGTGGGAACACCCCCACCCGCGAGGGAGCACCATGCCCATCCTGAGACGGCGCCCGCACCGGAGGACGCCGCGCATCCTCGCCGCCCTGTTGACGGCCCTGCCGGCGTCGCCGTTGCTGCCCGGCGGTCCGGCCGGGACCGCCCACGCCGCCACCCCCGACGAGCGCGTCCTGCGGCCCGGCATCCCCGGCACCCCCCTCACCTGGGGCAGCAACCCGTCGTCGATGCCGCCCGCGCCCACGGCGTCACCGTCAACCCGGGCCGGCACCATTTCCCGGCAGAGCCGCCCGCCGCGCACCTGCGCCTCGCCTTCGCGGCCGCCGCCGAGCCCGGCGACCTCGGCGAGGCCGTTCACCGGCTGGCCCGGTCGACGGCCTGAGCGCGGCGGCGGACGGGGCCCCGTCCTCAGGCCGACCCGGACGCCGCCCCGGCGGCCGGGTGGAGGCCGGCGGCGGTGGCCAGGACGCGGGCAGTGGTCCGCCCGGCCTCGACAGCGTGGGCGGCACGGGCCGGGACGCAGCGGTCGACGGCCGGGTCGTACTCGGTGAGGACGGCCCCGGCGTGGTCGGTGTCCGGCTCGGTCAGGTGGACGGCCGAGCCCTGCCGGGTCATCACCTCGTACAGCTCGCGGCTGCGTGCCGGGTCGACCAGGTCGTCCCGCAGGCCGTGGACCAGGTGGACCGGGACGGGGGAGGGCCCGGCGGACAGCGACTCCAGCGGGGGCGTCCCGGTGGTCACGGACGGGGTGTCGTAGCGGGAGGAGATCCCCACTGCGGCGAGCGGCCGCCAACCGGCCGGCGGGGTCGGGCGGGTGGCCAGCGCGACCGCCTCGCGGCCCGACATCGACCAGCCGGCCAGCACCATCCGCTCCGGGTCCCCGCCGTACGCGGCCGCCTCGCGCCGGGCGTGGTCGAGCGAGGCCAGCAGTTGCGCCGCGCCCTGGTCCGGTGCCGTGGAGTGCCAGTCGGGGGCCAGGACCAGCAGCCCCAGCCCGGCCGCCTCCTGCGCCAGCGGCCGCATGACGTCCCGCTCGCCCGGCCCCCGCCCGTGCCAGAGCAGCACCACCGGCACCGTCCCGCCACCGTCCACCACCGGTCGGTACACGTCCAGCAGCCAGCCCCCGTCCCCGTACGGCACGGACTCGGGCGTGATGGGCCGGGCGGTGGTCATACGGATCTCCTCCGGTTCGGCGCGCGGGGCGCCAGCTGTTCGGACGCGACTTGTTGGCGCCGCGTCAGATGATATTGATCGGTCTATCAGATGACCCCCGCCCGGCTGCACCCCCACCCGGGGCAGCGGCGTTCTCGCGCTCACCGGCTACGGCCGCCGCCTCGGCCCGCCACCCGGCGCTCTGCGGTTCTGGGCCCCGGCCCCGGACCCTGGACGGAACCCGGCCCGGTACCTCGGCTCCGGACCCCGGACCGGTCGTGAACCTTTCCGTCCGCGGTGGCGACTGTTGGGATGACGGCGGGTGGTCCGGCGGGGGTGGGGAGGTGTGATGGGCGAGCGGCGTGGCGAACTGCTGGTGGTGCGCTGTCAGTTGGGGGAGCGGGAGGCGTTCGCCGAGCTGGCGCGCGAGTGGCACGCGCAGGTGTGGCGCTACGTCCGCGCGCTGACCGGCTCCCCGCAGCTCGCGGACGACCTCGCGCAGGAGGTGTGGGTGGCCGTGGTGCGGGGCCTGCCGGGGCTGCGGCAGCCGGAACGTTTCGCCCCCTGGCTGTTCACCATCGCGCGGCGCACCGTGACCGACCAGCTGCGCCGCGCCTACGCGGCTCGGGAGGCGCCGCCGGTCGCCGACGACGGCCCGGCCGAGGACGGCGACCCGCTGACCGCGGTGCTGACGGCCGTGGAGATCGAGGCCGGCCTCGGCGGACTGCCGCCGCCGGAACGCGAGGTGCTGGTCCTCTTCCACCTCCAGGACCTGCCGCTCGCCGAGTGCGCCCAGGTGCTCGGCGTACCGGCCGGCACGGTCAAGAGCCGGCTGCACCGCGCCCGCCGGCTGCTGCGGGACGCACTCGTCGAAAGGGGATACGAGGCATGAGCCGGTACGACGACGGCCCGGAGCGCGATCGCGTCCCCGCCGCCCTCCCGGCGGCGCTGGAACGGGCGCTGGCGGCGGAGACCTCGCTCCCCGCCCGCCTGCGCCACCTCGGCGTCGGTCTGGCCGGCGGCTGCGGCGCCACCCTGCTCGCCGTGCTCTGGGCCACCGAGCCGGAGCCGCTGCCCGCCCGCACCCGGGCCGCCTTCGCCGGCCTGATCGCCGTCGGGCTGGCCTGGGCGGCCTTCGCCGCCTGGGCCCTGACCAGGCGGCGCCCGCTGTACGCCCGGGACCGCGTGCTGGCCGCCGGTCTCGCCCTCGCGGCCGCCACGGCCGGTGGCGCCGCCGCCACCGCACTGGCGGCGGCCCGTGCCGGCGCGGCCGCGGCGGTCACCACCGCGCTGGTCCTCGCCGTCCCCGTCACCGTCGCGGTGCTGCTCCTGGCCCGGGCCCGCGCCCGCCGCCGCGCCCTGCTGCGGCTACGGGAGAGCCTGCGCCGGGAGGCTCTGCACCGGGAGACCCTGCGCGGGGATCCCGGGGGCAGGGTCTCCTCGAACGTCCCCCAGCCGATCCCGCCCACCAAGGAGTCGCCGTGAACGACCGGATCCCGCCCCTCGGCCCCCTCGGCCTCGCCCTGCGCCGCCTCGGCGCGGGCCGCCGGGCCGTCCTCCTGACCGCCGTGCTCGCCGGGACGGCCCTGCTGGCCGGGGTGGCGCTCCTCGTCCTGAGGTGAGCCACCCCGAGGGGGCCGGCCGCCGCTCAGCCAGGCCGTCGCTCAGCCCGCCACCGGTCCGGTGCTCCGGCAGCGGCCGGTGGCGAGCGCCAGGCCCCGGACGGCGCACGCCGTCAGCGCCAGCAGCAGCGAGCCGGTGTACAGCCCGGACTTGAGGCCGTTGACCGCGCTGATCGCGACCGCGAGGCCGTCCAGCCGGGCCGGATGGGCGGTCAGCAGCACGGTCAGGCCAAGGTCCTCGACCAGGTTGGCGGCGGCCGCCGCCAGCGGGACGGCGACCAGCGCCCGCCGCACCCCGGTGCGGGCGCGCGGGGTCGCCCAGCGCAGCGCGCCGACCGTGAACAGCGTGAAGGCGGCGATCAGCGGCAGGTCGAGCAGCAGGATCAGCAGGTGGTCGCGGCGCCCGTCGGCCCCGAAGGCGGTCAGCCAGGCGTACGCGGTGTCGGCGGAGTAGCCCCCGGTCCGGGTCTCGGCGGCGTTGCGGGCCCCGAGCAGGTTGAGGATCCCGCTGTCGTACGTATCGTGGAACCGGGTGGCCGCGGCCGACATCGCGGCCATCAGCACCACGAAGGCGCCGAGCGCGGTGAGCGCCGTGCGGCCCGGGCGGGCGCGGAGCGCGCGGCGGACGCGCTGTGCGGTGGGGGTCATCTGTTCTCGCTCCTCACGGCGGCCAGGGCCGCCCGTTCGATGGTCAGGTCGTGCTGGTCGCCGCCGAGCAGGTCGAGGGCGCCGGGTGCGGAGAGGTCGGCCACCACGACGGGCTGCAGCACGCAGCCCGCCAGGACGGCCGCGAGCAGGTTCGGCGCGCCGTCGCGCACCTCGCCGCTGCGCTGCCCCTCGGCGATCAGCCCCTCGATGACGTGCAGCGGGTACTCGCTGCCGGGTGGCAGGCCCGGCATCAGCGAACCGGTGCGGTGCAGCGCGAAGAGGAAGGCGTGCGGCTGCGCCCGGTAGGCGGCGAGCATGGCGCGGACGACCCCGGCCAGCCGCTCCAGCGGCCCGCCGGGGCCGTCCGCCACCTCCCGCAGCGTCCGGACGTACCCCTCGACGGTCTCCGCGTACAGGGCCCGCGCGATCGCCTCCTTGGACGGGTAGTGGCGGTACAGCGCGGCCTCCGACACCCCGGCGCGCTCGGCGATGTGCCGGGTGCGGGTGGCGTCGTACCCGCGCTCGGCGAAGCAGGCGAGGGCGGCGGCGTGCAGGGCGGGTTTCTGGCTGGGCCGGGGCAATCCCCACCTCCAAAGTGAATGTTTACTTACTTTCGCGGACGGCCGGACACCACGTCAAGTCCTGGTGGCGGGCGAAGGCGGGTGACGGGTGGTGCGTGACCGGCGACGGCGGGTGGGGCACCCGGGGTGGGGCACCCGACCTCGGGCACCCCACCCGCCGGAGGCGTCGGGTCAGTCGGCCAGGACCGCGCGGGCCAGCCGGGTGCGGCGGCCGGCCAGCTCGGCGGCGATCGCGGCTGACTCCGCCGGCGTCATGGTGACCGCGGCCGGGACGGACGGCCGCCGGTCGAGGAGGGCGAGCCGCAGATGGGTCGGCGGGTGCGTGGCGTCCGCGGCCCGGCCCTCGGCCCGGGAGCGGCGCAGCAGCCGCTCGCGCTCCAGCGGCGGGGTCGCGGCGAGGTGCTCGCGCAGCTGCTCCCAGAACGCGTCGGTGTCCGGGGTGGCCGGGGCCTGGTCGCGCCGGTCGGTCCGGGACTGCCGGTTGCTCCGGGGGCGGTGGTTGATCCGGGCGCGCAGCCGCAGGGCCACCGTCGTCACGGCGTCGGCGAACAGGAACGCCGTCAGCATCCCGCGCGCCCCCTCGGTCGAGCCGGCCCGGGCCGCGAGCTCGTCCGCGTGGTACTCGGCCTGCTGGCCGGCCCGCGCGGTGAGCCGGTCGAGCAGCAGCAGGACGCGCAGCAGCAGCCAGGCCAGCACCCTGAGGAACGCCGCGCTGAGGTGGTCGGCGATCAGGAACAGCAGCCGGAAGCCGGTCGGCTCCACCGCCCGCGGCTGCGGGGTGGCCATGTCGTACCAGCGCAGCAGCGCGTGGATCGCCGTGCCCATCCAGAGGCCCCGGCGGTGATCACCGTTGATCCGGTGGGCGACCTCGTGCCCGAGCATCGCCACCCGCGCCCGGTCGTCGAGCACCTCCCAGAGCGGCAGGCCGAGCGTGAGCACCGACGTACGGCGGAGCCCGACCACGCCCATGCTCGCGTTGTAGTCCTCGTCGACCCGGATCACGTCCACCGGCGGCGCGCCGAGCTCACCGGCCACCCGGTCGACCAGCCCGTACAGCGCCGGCGCCTCCTCGCGGCTCAGGACGGCGGAGTCGCGCGGCGCCCGGCCGACCCGGGGACGCAGCAGGAAGGCGAGCGCGAGCACCCCGGCGCCCAGGCAGCGCAGCGGGATGTTGCCGACGACCAGCAGCCAGATCCCCCACCCGGCGAGGGCCGCCGTCACGAGGTGCACCCCGGCGGCGATGGCGGCGGCGCCGAGCCAGTCCCGCCGGGTGATGGCGGCGCGGCCCTCGGCGACCTCCTCGAACAGCCGCCCGGTCCGTTCGGCGGCGGCCCGCTCCCGGGCGACGGTCCGTGCGTCCTTCGTGGCCTCCTCGGCCGCCTCGTGCTCGGGTACGAGGTTCCACTCGCACGCCTGGCACCACACGGTGAACCGTGGGTCGTCGTCGAGCGGTGCCGCGCAGTGGGGGCAGGCCTGCGGGCGGGCGGTGGTCATGGTGGGGTTCGACACGGGGGAGGATCATGCCAGGTCAGGCCGGTGACGCGTCCCGGGGGGTGCCCGGGTGCGGGAGGCCGCCGACGCGTCCCGGCGGTGACCGCCGGGCCCGATGGGCCGGGACCGGCCACGCGCGGGCCCGTCGAACCGGCCGGGGCGGGTGTGCCGGGAGGCCGCGGGGCGGTGGGCGCGGGATCGTGGTGCGCATGGAACGGACGAGATCCGAGATGTGGACGGTCGGCGCGGCCTACGACCGCTACATGGGCCGGTGGAGCCGGCTCGTCGCGCGGGAGTTCGCGCCGTGGCTCGGGTGCGGGGACGAGCTGCGCTGGCTGGACGTGGGCAGCGGGACCGGTGTGCTGGCCGGCGTGGTGGCCGATCGGTGCCGGCCCCGGCTGGTACTGGGCGTCGACCGGTCGGAGGCGTTCGCCCGGGCGGCCGCCGACGGCGCGGCCGCCGGCTGTACGGCGGACGACCGTTCGGCGGCCGACCGTGGCTCGGCCGACCGTGGGTCGGCCGGGTCGGCCTGCCGTTTCGTCGTGGCGGACGCGACGGCGCTCCCGGTTCGGGACGGGTCCTTCGACGTCGCGGTCAGCGCCCTGACGCTGAACTTCCTCCCCGGTCCGGCGGCGGTCGTGGCCGCCATGGTCGGCTCGGTCCGGCCCGGCGGCACGGTCGCGGCGTACGTATGGGACTACGCCGACGGGATGGGGTTCCTGCGCCGCTTCTGGGACGCGGCCGGCAGGGCGGTGCCGTCCGCGGCGGCGCTGGACGAGGGGCGGCGCTTCCCGCTGTGTCGGCCGGAGGCGCTACGGGGGCTGTGGGCCGCCGCCGGGCTCGTCGACGTCGCGACCACGGCGATCGAGGTGCCCACGGTCTTCGCCGACTTCGACGACCTGTGGGCCCCGTTCCTGGCGGGGCAGGGCCCGGCGCCGGCCTTCGTCGCCTCGCTCGCCCCGGTGGAGCGCGACCGGGTCCGTGACGAACTCGGCGCAGCCGTCCCGCGGCGCTCGGACGGGTCGATCGGGTTCACCGCCCGTGCCTGGGCGGTCAGGGGCCGCAGACCGGCCCGCACCCCGCCAGGCACCGCGTTGTCCGTGGCCAGGGGACGACCCGGGTAGGATCCACGCCGCCGCGGAAGCACGACGCGCCGGGCACGTCGGGACGGCACCGGGTGGACTCCGGCCTCGGCGGTGGTCCCGTGGTGACCGGGGTCGGGAACAGGACGAGGGGGAGTGGCCGTGCCGGAGGCGTGGAGTCGCTGAGCAAGGACACGCGGCGCAGCCTGGAGGCACTGCTGCACTGCTGCACTGCTGCACGGCGGCACCGAGGCGCACCGCGCCTGAGGCGGCCCGCCCGCCAGAGGCCACGCCCTCGGGCTCAGGGACGCGGGTGGTAGTCGTCCCAGAACTCCTGCGCAGCCTGCGCGATCTCGTCGATCGACGTGAACCAGTGGGTCTCGAAGGCCTCGGCGAGCGAGTACGGGTGGTGCGGGTCGGTGAGCATCGCGTGGAGGAACTCCGAGGCGGAGCAGTCGAAGCGCTCCCACGGATCGAACTTGTCGTACCGGGCGTGGACCGGCCAGCGGTCCGGGTCGTGCTCCGTCACGAGCCAGCAGAGCGAGTGCTCGGCCGAGGTCGACGCCCACTCGATCAGTACGAACTCAGGCCCGCCGGGCGGCGCGGGGTCGGCGAAGTCCGAGCGGTCGGCGGTGATCCGCGTGAGGTCCAGCAATCCCGCCCCCGGAGCAAGGAGTTCGAGGTCGTGGTCGAAGGAGCCCGCGCCGAAGGCCTCCGCCAGTCGCTTGTAGTCCTGCGGTATCCGCGTACCGAGCCGCCGCTCCACGGAGTCCCAGTCGAACGGGCGGGGCGCGGCCCGCCGGCCCGTCAGCGCGACCAACCGCTCGACCGCGGTGGGGCGGGACCCGACCGCGATGGGGTGAGAGGTGATGTCCATGCCCAGGAGTGAACCGCACGCCACCGACATGGCCCGCCTACTGAGCCACCCTTGACTTCAAGTCGGCTTCAAGGAGCAGGCTTGCGCCATGACCACGCACACGGATCACACGGACATCAGCCTCCTCGTCAGCCGGCACTTCCGCTCCCTCGACGAGCGGACGTTCGACCTGGACCGGGTCAGGCGCTTCACCACGGACGACATCCGCACCGTCACCCCGATCGGGACGACCGACGGCCAGGAGGCCCTGCTGCGGCACACCGAGGAGGCCCTGAACCGGTTCGCCCGCACCCAGCACATCGCCACCGACGTCATCACCGAGGTCGCGCCCGACCGGGCCACGGCCACCGCCTCCTGGAACGCCGTGATGACCCACGTCCACCTCGACACCACCCTCGAGGCCCACGGCGCCGACGCCGACCCGCTCTTCGTCGTCGGCGCCACCTTCCACGCCGACCTCCTCCGCGCGCCCGAGGGCTGGCTCTTCCGGCAGGTCGCCATCCGGCCGGTCTGGACGACGGGCCGGCCGCCGCTGCTCGACGGCGGGCCGGAGTAGGCGGGGGTCAGGCCTTGGAGGCCGCCAGGGCCCGCGCCCGCTCGTCCAGTTCCCGCATCCGCGCGTTGCCGGAGTACGGGCGGACGCGGGCCCGCAGCTCCCGGAAGTGGTCGTCGGCGCGGGCCGAGGACAGGGTCTCGTAGTCGTCCAGGAACGCGTGCCAGGTGGTGGCCGCCCGTTCGACGTGCCCGACCTCCAACTGCCGCTGGGCCAGAACCCCGTTGGCGTGCGCCCGGCCCTGCTTCTCCACCGGCGGACGCAGCCGCTGGGAGCGCTGCATCGCCGTGATCGAGCCGGGCACGTCCCCCAGGGCGTACAGCACGGAGGAGACGTGGAAGTGGTAGGCCGCGGCGTCGTACCCGCCGACGTGGTCGTTGCGGCCGTCGGCCTTCGCCAGCGCGTCCTCGGTCTCCCGCAGCCGGGCGAAGGCCAGCCGGCGGTCGCCGACCAGCGCGGCGCCGTGGGCCTGCTGCCCGGCCAGGAACGCGCGCAGCCGCGGGCCGGACGTCGGCGCGGCCTCGGCGGCCGCGTCGGCCAGGTTGAGCGCCTTGCGCCCGTACTTGAGGTCGGCGGCCTGCAGGGCCATGCCGCGCAGGGTGCGGCAGTAGGTGACGTGATCGCCCGCGGCGGCGGCCAGTTCGAGCGCGCGGTGGTAGTAGCTCTGCCCGAGGCCGTGCTGGATCTCGTACATCGCCATCCAGCCCATCAGGTAGACCAGGTCGGAGGCGGCGGACAGCATGCCGGACCGCACCCCGGGCGCGCAGTCCGCCCGCAGGTAGGTGCCCACGGTGTTGGTGAGGAACGCCGCCGCCATCGGGCGGGCGTGGCCGGCGCCGAGCTCGTCCAGGATGTCCGCGATCCGGACGGTCATCGTCCGCACGGTGTCCACCTCGCCGCCGCCCACCCGGACGGTCCGGGCGGCGGCCGCGGAGGTGGCGTCCACGCGCTCGGCCAGGTCGGCGAACCCGGGCACCCCGAGGGCCGCCGAGTACAGGCCGGTCTTGAGCACGCTGCGCCGCGACGGGTCCATGTCGGCCCTCCCGAGATTGACGACCTCCGCCACGACGTCGCCCGAACCGGGGTGCAGCAGGTCCTCGTCCGGACCGGAGAACCCTGCCTCGGCCGGTGTCACCGTCCGCCCGAGCCGGCGGGTGAGGGCCGCGCAGACGACCGGCCGGACCTGGTCGTTCGGCCGGGTGCCGCGCACCCAGTGCGAGACCGCCGAGTGGTCGTACCGCAGGTCGAGCCCGATCTCCCGGCCCGCGCGGTTCACGGCCTGGGCCAGTTGGGTCCTGGTCCACCGGGCCTCGGTGAGCAGCGCGGCCAGCCCCGCGTTCGGTGTCCTGGCACCCATCGGTCGCTCCCGTCCACGAGCTTTCACGGCGTTCACACTGCGGCGCAGCATGCCCGGTTCCCGCGCGGCACGCCCGGAAGTTGAATACATGTCAGTCCAACGAGGCGCCTGTCGGCCGACGGTGCCTCAACACTTCCCCGTGCGCCGCGCCCGGAACCGTGACGCGGCGCACGGCCCCGTTCACGGAGGTGGGAGCGAGATGCCCGACAACTCCCGTACGGTCCCGTGCTCCACGGCGCCCACCGCGGTGGCGGCGCCACCGGAACGCCCCCTCACCCTCAACCGGAACCTGTGCAACCGTCCGGAGAGCGCGGGCGAGGCGCGCCGCCTGGTGTCCGGGGCGCTGACCGCCCGGGTGGCCGACGGTGTGCGCGAGGACGCGCTGCTCATCACGTCCGAGCTGATCGGCAACGTCCGCCGGCACACCGACTGCCGGTTCGTGGGCCTGAGCCTCCGGTTGGAGCCGGACCGGCTGCGGATCTCGGTGCGGGACTCCTCCCGCACCCCTCCGGTCCTCCGGTCCACCGGCGCCCCCACCGACACCGGCGGCCGCGGCCTGCGGATCGTCGCGGCCCTCGCCGACCGCTGGGGCTGCGACCAGGCCGCCCACGGCAAGACCGTCTGGGCCGAACTCCTCCTCCCCGCCCCGACTTGAGCCCCCCGGCCTTCGTCTCCCCGGCGGCCGGGTCGGCAGGTCCTGGTGGTCGAGGAGCTCGATCACGCGCGGGAGTCTAGTGAGTGCCGGAGGCCGGAGTGCCCGGGGTCTCCAGGTAGCGGCGGAGGGAGGTGGCCATGGCGGCCACGAAGGCGTCCCGGGTGGGGTCGTCGAGCAGGTCGAGGGAGAGGTAGGGGTTGAGGTCCTCCAACTCGACCAGCAGCAGCCCGCCCTCGCGGGTGCGGCAGGCGTCGACGCGCTGGATGCCGTGGTCGAGGGTGTTCCAGGCGATGAAGCGGTCGGCGAAGGCGAGGTCCTCGGCGCTCGGGCGGTACGGCTCCAGCACCCAGCGGCGCTCCGGGTCGGGCGCGTGCAGCGCGTACTGGAAGGCGTCGTCGACGTAGTAGAACGACACCTCGTAGCGGAAGTCGATCCGCGGCTGCACCAGCACCTCCCCGTACGCCAGGTCGCCGAGCCGCTCCTGGCCGAGGAACGCCAGCCCGATCGAGTCCGCGCCCGCCTTCGGCTTGACCACGTACGAGCCGGCGGCGGGCAGCCGGTGCAGGTCCTCGGCGCGGTCCACGGTCGGGATCACCGGATATCCCGCGGTGGTCAGGTCCAGCAGGTACTGCTTGCCGGCCATGTCGCCGCGCCCGGTGAGCGGGTTGTAGACCCGCGTGCCGCGCTCCCGCGCCCGCGCGCGGAAGGCGTCGTACGCCTCCCGGTAGTGCAGGACCGGGCCGCTGTTGCGGACCACGACCACGTCGAAGGAGTCCATCAGCGCGGCGGCGTCCAGGGGGTGGCACACCGCGAGGTCGAAGCCGTCCCGAAGCCGCGAGGTCAGGAAGATGTCCTCGTCGCAGTACCGCCGGCCCTTGGCCTGGTAGCCGAGGTCGGACACGAACAGCACACGGGGGCGAGCGGACATGGCGACTCCTTGTTCGAGTTCACCCAACCTACCTGACCAGCGGGAATCCCGGTCAAGGGGTCTGCGGCACGGCCCGCCGCCCTGACTGCTTGGTAGCGGAGCGTGACCGATTTCGGCCCCGGATTGCCCCGGTCGGGTGAAACCCCGTCACCGACGGGTGAGGCGGGGGTGCTCCGGAGGGCGGGGAGGGGTTGGCTGGGGGCGAACTCCTGGGAAGGTTCCGCATGGGGCGCACGACTCGGCTCGGCTGCTCCGTGGCCCGGTTCGTGGTCACGGTGCTGCTGGGTGCCGCGCTGGCCCTGCTGGGCGGGACCGATGCCACCGCGGCCCTCGGGACGGCGCCCGGCGCGCTGTGCGCCGTCGTCGAGGAACCGGCGGGCGGCGGAACGGGCCCCTCGGCGCCGTCACCGGCCACCCCCGATCCGGACGGCTCCGCCGGACCGTGCGAGCCCGCCGATCCCTCCGACCGCCGCCGCGACCACCGCGGTCACCGCACCGGCCGGCCACGGCCGCTGACGGCCGGTCAGTCCGAAGCGCTCCTGGCCGCGGCGAGCGCCACGGCCGCCGGGCCCGTCCTCCCCGCGCGGCGGTCCGAGGAGCGGGTCGCCCCCGAGGGCGCGGGCGGCCGGAGGACGGTCCTGCGCTGCTGACGGTGCCCGGCCGGACACCCGGACCGCCCGTGTGACGGCGCGCCGTGCGCCGGACGTGCGGAGCCGGGCCCCGGCCCGCCGCGACCACCGTCCGACTCCGGACACCGCGTCCGGACAGCGCCCCCGGTGCACCGCGTCCGCGGACGCAATCGCAGACGCGTCCGGACACCGCATCCGCACACCGCAGGAGATCAGCCATGCCCATCGACGTCTACTCCGCCATGAGCGCCCTGGTGCGCGCCGAGGCCGCCCGCGTGCAGGAACCCGCGCCCCCGGCCCCCGACCCCGCCCGCGGCGCCCACCCCGTCACCACGCCCGAGCCCTCGCCGGCCACCGAACGCCGCGACCGTGCCGGCGGCACCCTGTCGGCCTCGGTCCGCCGCTTCACCGGCCTCTTCGGCTGAGCCCGCACGGACGCCCCGGTGCCGCGGCCCGCGGGACGGCCGCGGCGCCGGGGAGGCGAACCGCCCGGGCCGCCGCGCTCAGAGGGCGAACGGACGGTAGGCGAGGGCCTCCTGGACGATCCGCTCGGCGGAGGCGTTCCGCAGGTGGGCCGGGGGACGGAAGATCAGGCCGCCCACTCCGGGGTGCGGGACGTTCGCCCCGAGCAGCCGGAGGTAGTGGTCGGTCTCCGGGTCGGCGGCCAGGATCCGGTGGACGAGCTCGACCAGCTCCTCCGTGGTCACGTCCGCGACCCGCGGCCGGGCGGGCAGGGCGGCCTCCAGGGCGAACGCGTCCACGCTCCGGCTGCCCTCGTACTCGGCGAAGTCGAGGGTGGTGTAGTCGTGCCCCGTCGCCGCGTTGAACGCCCGGATCTCCCCGTCGGCGGCCTCGGAACCGGCGAGCACCAGATCGGCGATCCGCTCGATGGCGTGGCGGAGTTCGTCCAGCCGCCGAGGGCTCACGGGCGGGGGCAGCAGTTCCGTTCGCAGGTGGCTTCGCATGTCGGCGGGACCCTCTCCGGAGGCCGGGGAGCCGTTTGCCGCGCCGTCCGCGTGTCGAACGACTTGCGGCGGGTATGCGATGACCGGCATGGCCGGAACGATAGCGGGCCGGACCGACAGCGAGCGCCGGGCGGTGCTCGAAAACAACCTGTTCGGGCCGGGTGGCCCGGAACCTCCCGGCTTGAACGACCGGTTCGAACACGGGCAGGATGCGGCCCCATGGATTCCTGGACGGTCATCAACTCCCTTGCCCAGAAGCTCAATTCCCACTCACCGGTGTCCCGCGAGAAGATGGTGCTGGTGCAGGCCCTCAAACTCGCGGAGGAGAGCGGCGAGGTCGCCGAGGCCGCCATCGGAATGCTCGGCCTCAACCCGCGCAAGGGGTTCTCCCACACCCTGGACGACGTCCTGGCCGAGGCCTGCGACGTCGCCGTCACCGCCCTGGTCCTCGTCGCCCGCTCGGGCGCCGACCCCCGCGAGGTGTTCGAGAACCACCTCCGCCACCTCCAGAACCGCCCCCTCACCGGCGAGGCCGGCGCCTGACGTGGCCCTGTACCCGTACGACCTCTGACGGGCGCCCGCGGCCGGTTGTCGTAGGCCCCGGCTAGGGTCCGTGGTGTGAGCGACTACCACGATCTGTTCCTGACCGTCGACCTGCCGGCGGACCTGCCGGAGCCGGCGCTGCGGGAGCTGCGGTGGCTGTTGGGGGAGGGGGAGATGTCGCAGGCGCCGGCGTCGGCGGACTGGGAGCCGTGGGGGGAGCCGTGGCCGATCCTCGCCGGGGGTGCGGCGAGTCTCGCCTTCCCCGGGGTGAACCAGTCGCAGCTGGTCCGGGCCGTGGACCGGCCGGGCCGGGTGGGGCAGGAGCCCTGGGCGCTGACCGTCCGGGCCTGCGTCCACGAGGAGGAGTTCGGAGTGGTGATGGAGGTCGTCGGGTGGATCCTCCGGCAGGCGACCACCCGGGGGTGGGTCGGGTTCCTGCGGTACTCGGCCTCGGAGGGGGTCCAGCACATCGTGCGCCGTGCGGACGGCTTCGACGTCTTCGACGTCCGCACCGCCTGGAAGCAGTTCGGCGAGACCTGGGCGTAGGGCGTAGGGGCACCCCCGTGCGCGGGGTGCGCACGGGGGTGGGAGACGCCGGGCGCCGCGTCGACGGCGGTCGCCTCGCCGTTACGGGCACGCCGGGCCGGGTGCCCCGTTCACCCGATGGAGCGAGGTTGGCCGTTCCGGGCCGCGGGGATGTACCGGGCGAATCGCTTGACCGGGTAAGGGGAGGCGCGTGTGTCCGTGACCACCGACGCGGGCGGGCCGTGCTGCGGCGTGGCCGTGAGGCTGATCTTCCGGGCCGACCAGGATCCCGGCCTCGCCCGGGTGCGGGACGTGCTCCGCGTCTTCCTCGACCCGCTGCCCTTCGGCGAGGCCGAGCGGTCCGAGGTCAACGGCGCGGTGCTGGAGGCGGTCCTCAACGCCGTCCGGCACGGCGCGGTGAGGGAGAAACCCGCGGTGACGATCGACCTCGCGGCCGAGGCGGGGCGGGTCACGGCCACGGTCGCCGACCACGGCCCGGGCTTCGACCCGGAGGCCCGCCACCGGCCGTACGGGCGGGGCGTCCCGCTCATGCGGCGGTTGATGGACGAGGTCGAATTCGCGTTCCCCGCCGCCGGCGGCACCCGCGTGACCCTGCGCCGGACGATGCTCCGGCGCTGATCCGTTCCGGGCGGGCCGGGGCCGGGGAAGTCGCGCCGCAGGGCTCCGGACGGCGGGGCGGGCCCGCTCCGTGGGCAGGACGGACGCGGTCGCGAGGACACCGCCCGGGCCCGTGCGGCCCTCGTCGCCCGGCGCTCCTCACGTCGACCACCCCGCAGCTCACGCGAGGTGTTCTCGCACCATTGACGTGACGCCCGTCACCCCCGATATTCGGGAGGCCGGTTCGGCCACGGCGCCGGACCGCTGTACGTCGAGGTGGGAAGGTGTGCGGGCATGGTCGGATGGATGGTGGCCCTGGTCCTCGTCGCAGCGATCGGGGTGGCGTGGTGGCGCAGACGGTACCCCGGGGCGTGGCGGTTCGCCTTCGCCGGCGCCCACAGCAAGGACCGTCAGGAGCTCGACGACGCCCGCGGCGCCCATCGGACCGGCCACGGCCGGGCCCGTACCGAACTGGCGCGGGCCGAGACCCGGGTGAAGCAGGCCGACCAGGCGCACCACGCCGCGGTCGTCGCCGCCGAGCGCGCGGTCGCCAGACTGCGCCGGCCCGGCCGGGGCGGCCTGGTCGCCGAACTGGGCGAAGTCGCCCTGTACGAGCACGTGCTGGTGTTCAAGGACACGCAGATGCCGCTGGCGGGCCTCGCCGCGCGGTTCGAACTCGCCCGGAACAGCAGCAAGATGTACATCTACCTGACCCGGTCGGACGGCAGGGTGGAACTGCCCGACTACACCGGCGAGGACTTCGAGGAGGAGGACGTGCGCCGGTTCAGCGTCCGGATCCAGAACGCCGTCGCCGACGAGAACGAGTTCCGCCACAACCGGGAGGACGCCATCCGCCAGGCCGAGACCGCCGCGGACAAGGCCCGCGCCGACACCGCGGCCCAGGACAAGGCCCGCGCCCACCTGGAGGCCGTCGCCGCCCGGCACACCGACAGCGCCGAACTGGCCGACCTCGACGCCGATCTGGAGGCGGCCCGCGACCGCTGGGAGGCCCTCACCGGCTGCCGCCCCCGCTGACCCGACCCGGCGACCCGAATCGCCGGCCCCACCCGCCGGCCCGGCCGGCTCGCCCTGGAGGCCGTCCGGCGCCCCGAACCCTGCCGGTTCACATCAGCGGCAGGTCCCCCAGGTCGGCGATCATTCGGCAGACCTCGGCGGTGGGCGGGCCGGCGGGAAGCATGGCCGACGAGCTGTCCGGTGGGTCGGCCGGGGGTGGTGTGCCCGCCCAGAGGCGGACCCGCCAGGTGCGCCGCCGGCCTTCCAGCGCCGCGCCGACCGCGTGCTCGGCCAGCAGGCATTCGGCCTCCCGCGCGAACGGCCGCTCCACCAGGTAGTCCGTACTGCGGATGTCCAGGACCCAGGTGTCACCGTCGTCCTCGCTGAACTCCACGGCGTAGGTGAAGGACCCGACCGCGACGCCCGGCACGTCGCTCTCGCCCCACCAGGGCAGCTCGGGCGTGCCCCGCCCCGCCAGTTCGCGCACCCGGCGCTCGTACTCCTCCTCGGCCGGTCCGCGGTCCGCGGCGTCCAGATACTCGACCCCGTCGTCGGACACGGTGCGGACGGCCCACCTGTGCCCGCCGTCCGGGGCCGGATAGGCGGCGAGCGAGCAGGCGGCGGTCACCACCCGCCCGTCACCCCTGGTGAGGGAGGACCGCTTCGGCCGCTGGAGCGCGACGTCGACGGCCGCGGTCAACGCCCCGATCTGCGCGGCGTCCGCGAGCTCGGACGGCCGGGTAGGGGAGAGGACCACGCGCATCGCCATGGCAGCCGACTGTAGGCCACGGCTCCGACAGGACGGCGGGCCCGGCGGGTCCGGTCAACTAGGACACGATCTGACCCACATGGCTCGTACCGTAGGCCTTGTCGATGGACGAACACCCCACGAAGGCGGAGAACATGAGCGAGAACACCACCGCGACCACCGAGTCCACCACCCCCGCGGCGCCGGCCGTCAGTGGCGAGCGGCGCGACCTGTTGGAGCAGCTCGGCAAGCAGCGGTACTTCCTCCGTCTCACCACCCGCGACCTGACGGACGAGCAGGCCGGGAAGCGGAGCACCGTCAGTGAGCTGTGTGTGGGCGGTCTGATCAAGCACGTCGCGGCGACCGAGCAGACCTGGGTGAACTTCATCCTGGAAGGCCCGTCGGCGTTCCCGGACTTCACCGCGATGACCGAGGCGGACTTCGCGGAACGCGCCGCCCAGTTCTCGATGCTGCCCGGCGAGACGCTGGCCGGCGTGCTGGCCGCGTACGAGGAGGTGGCCCGCCGGACCGACGAACTGGTCGCCGTCCTGCCCGACCTGGACGTCTCGCACCCGCTGCCGCCGGCCCCGTGGTTCGAGCCCGGCGCCCGCTGGTCCGCCCGCCGCGTCCTGCTCCACGTCATCGCCGAGACCGCCCAGCACTCCGGCCACGCCGACATCGTCCGCGAGGGCCTGGACGGCGCGAAGAGCATGGGCTGACCCCGGCCCACCCCCGGTCACCCCGGCGCCGGACGCGGCGCCGGGGTGGCGTTGCGTCAGGGACTCACCGGCCGTCCCGCTCGCGGAACTTCGGCGGATCACCTCGCCGGGAGGGGTGCGGACCTCGGGATTGGTCCAGACCTATTGACGTGCCTTGCCGGCGCTCCTACGATCCGGACCGGTACAGCCCCACATGTCCCCACCTCACCCCGTAGCCGGGCGTCACGCCCCCACGCGATGGTCATGTCCATGGCGCTCGGCGGGAAGGGAGCACAGCATGTTCCGTCGGAGGTCACGCACTCCGCGTTCGTCGGGCGATTTCCGTCCTCGTCCGGAGCCCGGCCGGCTCGAAGGCGACCACGGCGACGGGAGTGAGCCGCTCCGGGCCGCCTGCCCGTGGCGCGCGGGTGTGGAGCGCGCGGCGCAGGTGAACCGGACCACCCATGGGACGCACGGACCGGCCGTCCTGAGGCGCTCCCTCGCCGCGCTGAGCGCCGCCGCCGTCATCGGTGCCGGCATCACCGTGGCCGGCTCCGTCACGGCCGGGGCCGCCACCACCAACCTGGTGGCCAACCCCGGATTCGAGAACGGACTCTCCGGCTGGACCTGCTCCGGCGGCTCCGGCGCGGTCGTCGGCAGCCCGGTCCACGCCGGCACCTCCGCGCTCAAGGCCACGCCGACCGGCCTGGACAACGCCCAGTGTTCCCAGACCGTCAACGTGCAGCCCAACTCCCAGTACACGCTGAGCGCCTACGTCCAGGGCAGCTACGTCTACCTGGGCGCCACCGGCACCGGCATCACCGGCACCACGTCCACCTGGACGGCGAACAGCGCCTCGTACGGCCAGCTCAACGTGAGCTTCAGCACCGGGGCGAACACCACCTCGGTGACCGTCTACCTGCACGGCTGGTACGGGCAGCCCGCGTTCTACGCGGACGACGTGTCGCTCAGCGGCCCCGGCGGCAGCAGCCCCACGCCGACCACCACCCCGCCGACCACGGCCCCGCCCACCACCACGGCTCCGCCGACCACCACCGCGCCGCCCACCACGACGGCCCCGCCCACCACGACGCCGCCGGGTGAGACCTGCCCCACGAAGCCCAAGCCCTCGGGCAAGGTCCTCCAGGGGTACTGGGAGAACTGGGACGGCGCCGCCAACGGCGTCCACCCGGGCATGGGCTGGGTCCCCATCACCGACAGCCGGATCGCCGCGCACGGCTACAACGTCATCAACGCCGCGTTCCCGGTGATCCTCTCCGACGGCACCGTCCTGTGGCAGGACGGCATGGACGCCGGCGTCAAGGTCTCCACCCCCGCCGAGATGTGCCAGGCCAAGGCCGCCGGCGCGACGATCCTGATGTCGATCGGCGGCGCCACCGCGGGCATCGACCTCAGCTCCAGCACCGTGGCCGACAAGTTCGTGGCGACCGTCGTCCCGATCCTCAAGAAGTACAACTTCGACGGGATCGACATCGACATCGAGACCGGCCTGTCCGGAAGCGGCAACATCAACACGCTGTCCGCCTCCCAGTCCAACCTGATCCGCATCATCGACGGCGTGCTGGCCCAGATGCCCGCGGGCTTCGGCCTGACCATGGCCCCCGAGACCGCGTACGTCACCGGCGGGAGCGTCACCTACGGCTCGATCTGGGGCTCCTACCTGCCGATCATCAAGAAGTACGCCGACAACGGCCGCCTGTGGTGGCTCAACATGCAGTACTACAACGGCAGCATGTACGGCTGCTCCGGCGACTCCTACCAGGCCGGCACCGTCCAGGGCTTCACCAAGCAGACCGAATGCCTGAACAACGGTCTGGTCATCCAGGGCACCACCATCAAGGTGCCCTACGACAAGCAGGTCCCCGGCCTGCCGGCCCAGCCGGGCGCGGGCGGCGGCCACATGGCGCCGAGCCTGGTCAGCCAGTCGTGGAACGCCTTCGGCGGTTCGCTGAAGGGGCTCATGACCTGGTCGATCAACTGGGACGGCTCCAGGGGCTGGAGCTTCGGCGACAACGTCAAGTCCCTCCAGGGGCGTTGACGGTTCCGCTGACGTCGTCCTGATCTCCCGTCGGCGTCCCGCGCCCCGAGGCCGAGCCCCGGGGCGCGGGGCGTTGACCGCCGGGCGGTCAGACGGGCGGCTCGGGGTCGTACTGGATACCGCGGCGGACCTGGCGGGCGCGTTCCGGGGAGCTCAGGCGGGCGACGAGGTGGAGGGCCATGTCGATGCCCGCCGAGATGCCGGCCGAGGTGATGAGGTCGCCGTCGTCGACGAACCGGTCCTCCCGGCGGACCTCCGCCGTGGGCTCCAGTTCGGCGAGCAGGTCCAGGGACGCCCAGTGGGTGGTGGCCGGCCGGTCGCGCAGCAACCCCAGCCGGGCCAGCACGAGCGCGCCGGTGCAGACGCTGGTCGTCAGCGTGGCCGCCGAGGTGAGCTCGCGGATCCAGGCGAGGTGCGCCTCGTCCTCCAGTAGAGGACGGGTCCCCCGGCCGCCCGGGTGCAGGACGACGTCGGGCGCGGGCAACTCCTCGCGGGACAGGTGCGGCAGGACGGTGAGGCCCTTCGCGCAGTGCACCGGGGCGCCGTCGGCGGAGACGCAGTCCACCCGCCAGCCGTCCTCGGGGAACGTGCGCGTCCAGTAGGACAGCACCTCCCACGGGCCGAAGGCGTCCAACTCCTCGACGTCCGGGAAGAGCACGATGGCGATCCGGCGGGGCGTGATGTCGCTCATGCCGGCCATCCAAGCAGGGCGGACCGGACCGGCGCCCGCATTTAGCGGCCGGCCGGGTGGCCGGGGCGGCGTCGGCCCGTCGGGTCCGGGCGACGCGGTCAGCGTGTCGCGGCGTTGACCTGGGCCTCGGCGACGGCGCCGGCCTGGACGCCCCACTTGGTCAGGATCTGCTGGTAGGTGCCGTCATCGATGATCGCTTGGACGGCGCCCTGGATGGCCTGGGTGAGCGGGCTGTTCTTGTCGACCAGGATGCCGTACTGGACGACGTCATACCTGCTGCCGATCATCTCCAACTCACCGCCGGACTTTTCGACGGCATAGTCGACTACCTCCGAGTCAGCAACCAGGGCTTGGTCGAGACCATCGAGGACCGCGTTGGTGGCGTCGGCCCAGTCGTTGAACTCGTCGTTCTGGATGGAGGGCTGGTCGGCCTTGGCGCACTCGTCGTCGCGCTCGGGGATGTCCTCGATGGCCTGGAAGCTGCCGGCTGCGACGGCGATCTTCGCACCGCACATGTTGTTCGGATCGATCTGGTCCGGGTTACCCTTCTGCACCGCGACGGAGGTACCGGAGACGAAGTAGTCGACGATGTCGACGGCCTGCTGGCGATCAATTGTGTCGGCCACGCCCATGCCGAGCTGGTACTGCTGCGCAGCGGTGCCATTGATGATTGACGGCAACGAGGTGTCCTCGATCTCGGTAGCGAGTGCCAGCCTGGTCGCGACAGCGTTGACCAGGTCGACGTTCACACCGGTGAGCTCACCGTTCTCGTCGACGAACGCCATGGGCTCGGCCCTGGCATTCACGGCGACCACCAATTTTCCTGTCGCCTTGATGTCGGCCGGGACCAACGAAGCCGGATTCACAGGCACATTGGTGCTCGTTGTCGGCTGCGGGGTGACCTGACTCTGAGTGGTGGTGGGGCTCGGCGTCGGCGTCGTGGTCGGGGAGTCGGACGTGCCGGACGACATCACGACCGCGATGACCGCGGCCACGACCAGGCCCACCACGCCCGCGACGATCGCGCGCGAGCGGCGGCTGCCGGGTAGTGAGCGGCGTGGTGGGGGCCGGTCGGGTGGCTCGTCGTCGTCCCCGGTGGGCGGGTGCGGCGGTCCCGGAGGCGGGACGGCGCCGGGCGGTTTCGTCGGCGGCTCGTCCTCCTCGGTGGCGCTCGGTTTGCCGCTGTCCGTCGCCGGTGCGGGTTCCGGGGGCGGGGGCTTCTCGGCAGGCTCGGGCTCCTTGGGTTCAGGTTCCTTGGGTTCGGGCTCCTTCGCCCTGGGCTCCTCCGGGGCCGGCTTCGGCTCGGGCGCAGGTTTCGGCTCAGGCACCCGCTCGGGTTCGGGCGCCGGTGCCGGCGGCTTCTCCTCGTCGGGCCCGGCTGTCGGCGTCGCCTCGGTGGCCGGGTGGGGGCCTCCCTTGTGGCGCCGCAGCCGATGGGACCGGAAGAGGCCGTGGGACGTCTCCTCGTCGGTCGGCGGGGAGGTGAGCGACGGTACGAGCTGCGTCGGCGAGGTGTCGGCGATGTGGGTCCCGGGCGGTGGCTCGGCCGGCGTACTCGTCGCGACGGGTCCGGCCTCCCCGGTCTCCGCCTCGCCCTCGCCCTCCGCCTCACCCTCGGCCCCGCTCTCCGCGAGACGCGTCCGGGCCGCCGACGCCACCTGGGGGATGTCCGTCTCCGCGGTCTGCCGCAGGACCTCACGCGCGGTGAGGGCCCGGGCGGGATCGTCCCCGGTCAGCCAGGTGCCGAGGATGGCGACCCCGCCGAGGCGGACGGCCGGGTGGGGGCTGTCGAGGGCGCTGCGCAGGGCCTCGGTGAGCGGCGCGGGGGTGACGGTGATGCCGGAGGGGCTGCGGGCGAGCAGGATGTCCCCCTCGGCCCCGTACAGCCAGCGTTGCGGGGTCTGGCGGCTGCCCTGGTTGCGTAACTGGTCGAAGGCGTAGGCGTAGGCGTCGTCGACCGAGATGTAGCCGTCGTTGTCGCCGTCGGCCGCGCCGCTGCGGATGCCGTCGACGATGGCGCTGGTGAACACCGAGCCGCTCAGCACCTCGCCGGGCAGCGGGTCGCCCTCGAAGGAGTACTCGCTGCCGCGTGAGGCCGTCAGCACCACCCGGCCGCGGCCCTGGCCGTGGAAGTGCGCGCCCAGTCCGAGATCGGCCTCGCCCTTGATCCCCCGGGAGAACGCGCCGCTGAAGCAGCAGTCCAGGATGACCACCAGGCGTCGCGCCCGGCAGTCCTCCATCAGGTCGAGCAGCCACTGCGACTCGACACCGGTGGCGGCGAGGCGGGACTTGCGGGTGTCCGTGGCGGCGAAGTAGAGCCGGCGGCGGACGTCGACCAGCCCGTGGGAGGAGATGTACACCAGCAGCAGGTCGTCGGGGTCACGGTCGGTGAGGAACTCCTCGGCGGCCAGCCGGATCTCCTGGGCGGCCCGGTCGACCACCCGGGTGACCTCGAACCCGCCGACGGCCGGGTCGGCCAGGACGGTGCTCAGCTCGTCCGCGTCGTGGGCCGGGGCCCGTAACTGGCGCAGCGATTCGTCGCCGTACCGGGTGGTCGCGACCACCAGGGCGTAGCGGCGTCCGTCGGGGAGCTCAGGCGCGGGCCGGGTGACGGGCGAGCCACTCATCGATCAGCCTCTCCTGCTGCGCGGACGTCACGGCGGTGATCTTCAGGACGTCGCCGCCGTACGTCAGCTCGACGACGTGGTCGGTCCGGCCGACCCAGTGGCGGATGGCGTTCACCACTCCACGCAGCGTCTCGTAGGTCCCGAACTGGACGATCAACCAGCCGGCCAGGGTCGCCAGACCCTTCGCGTCGTCGGGTGCGGTCGGGTCGTCCACGGGATCGACGGCGGCCAGGTCGAGATCGTCCAGCAATTCGGTGCGGAGCCGGTCGGTGAGCTCCGCGTGCTCCTCCGGGTCGAGGTCGGAGTCGGGCCGGACCTGCACCAGCAGTCCGGTCTGCACTTCGAGGTTCGCCATGTCGCGCGCCCCT
This sequence comes from Kitasatospora sp. NPDC004240, assembly GCF_053603215.1. Taxonomy (NCBI): domain Bacteria; kingdom Bacillati; phylum Actinomycetota; class Actinomycetes; order Kitasatosporales; family Streptomycetaceae; genus Kitasatospora; species Kitasatospora sp. NPDC004240. The sequence goes on from NZ_JBSGFD010000002.1 coordinate 56,801, forward strand.
TCCGCGCCCCTGCTCGATTTCTTCGGCAGCCTCCCACCACCCCCTATAGCCATCATCATCCGGAATGCCCGGTGTGGCACGGCCTCCGCGGGAAGAGATTCAGGGAACCCGTCGGGTGGGGTCAGCCCGGCGGTCGCCGGGCGAGGGCAAGACTGCATCGTGTGCGATCCAGATTCCGGACGGTGACCGTCAGCTCCTCCCGACCCGGACCACGTCCTGCGGGCCCGCGCCCGGTGTCGAGGTGAGATCCCGCAGGTGGATCAGCCCCTCGACCCCGTCGGCGACCTCGACGAAGGCGCCGAACGGGACCAGGTGGGTAACCCGTCCCCGCAGGGTCCGGCCCACCCGGGTGTCGTCGGCGAAGGCCTGGAAGGGGTCGGGCCGGGTGGCCCGCAAGGAGAGCCGGGCCTCGCCGTTCGTGGTGTCGAAGTGGATGAACTCGCAGGTCACACGCTGCCCCACCCGGACGATCCCGGCGGGCGCCTCGAAGCGGTGCCAGGACAGCTCGGGGATCGTGATGAACCCGACGCCGGGGAAGGTCGGGTGACCGGGGCCCTCGTCCAGTGCCACGAACACGCCGAACCGCTCGATCGAGGCGACCGTGCCCGAGAGCCGGTCACCGACGGTGAGGGACTTCAGGAACGCGCCAGAGCTCAAGGTTCTCGTCGCTCCGTACGGGCTCGGGTCGGGGCTCGGGGTACGTCACGGGCGGAACCGTACCGCCGGGCGCCGGCCGGGAAAATCGGTGGGACGAGTCGACCACGGTTGGCATCATCGCCGGATGGGTGCATTGGACGCGGTGGCCGCCAGGGTCGCCGGTGGGGCCACGGTGGAGTTCCGGCCGAGCGGGTCGTCGATGGTGCCGCTGATCCGCAGCAAGCAGCCGGTGGTGGTGGCCCCGGTGGATCCGGCGCTGCTGGAGGTCGGGGACATCGTCCTCGCCCGCGTCTCCGGGACGGTCTACCTGCACCTGGTGTCGTCCGTGGACCCGGCCAGGCGGCGTGTGCAGATCAGCAACAACCGCGGCCGCGTCAACGGCTGGACCAACCACGACCGGGTCTTCGGCATCTGCGTCGCGGTCGACGGCAGCCCACGGCCCGGCGCCGCCGCCAAGACGCGTCCGTCCTGAACCGGGGAGCCGGGGGACGACGTCCGCCGAGCGTGCCGGGACGGCACCGGTCCCGGTGCCGTCCCGGGAAGGCGGCCGAGGCGCCGGCCGACGGCGCTCGGCGGGTTGTGGGTTCAGCTGGTTCGCCGCTCAGCGGGTGCGGCGGTCGGCGGCGTCGTGACGGGCGAGGGCGAGGGCGCCCGGGGCGAGGGCGGCGGCGAGGGCCCGGTGCTGACCGGTGTCGAGGCCGCCGAGGTCCTCGGCGAGTTCGGTGACCACGTCGGCCGTGACCTCGTCCGCCACCTCCTGCGGTGTCGCGTGCGGGCCGAGCTTGCCGACCGCGGCGGCGGCCCGGGTCGGGGTGAGCAACGTGGCCGCCTGCGCCAGCAGCCAGCCGGGGACGCCGGCCGCGCCCTCGGCCGGCGGACGGTAGGGGCGGGCGCCGGCGAAGCGCCCGTCCTCGGCGAAGGCGGGCTGCTTCACCTTGGCCACCGGGCGTTCGGGCCCGTCCGACGTCCACCAGTCGTCGGCGGGCTTGATCACCAGCCCCTCCGCCAGGTTGCCGGGCAGTTCCGGAAGGCCGAGCAGGCCGGGCAGCCGGGTCGCGAACTCGGCCGACAGCGCCTGCAGCCGGGTGAGGCCGCCGTGGCCGAGCAGTGGTGCGCAGTGAAGTCCCGCCGCCCCGGCCGCATCGCGCAGCCGCCCGTCGGACACCCAGCAGGTGCCGCGCGGCGCGCTGACGGTGGCGTCGAACGGGAACCAGTGCAGCCCGGGGCCGTACCAGACTCCGGTCTGCACCGGCTGCGACCCGGGGGAGGCGGGTACGTCGGGGTGCGGGTAGCGGCCGCCGGCCAGTTCGCCGTAGAGCGTCACGGGGCTGCCGGGTTCGGCGCCGTAGGCCGTACGCAGCGCGGCGGCGCAGCGGTCGGCGGCGACGGACAGCGCCGGCCAGATCCGGGCGAGGCCGAAGAAGCCGTCCAGCGCCTCGCCGTCGAGCAGTTCGCGCCGCTTGGCGGGGTGGGCGCCGGTGGCGTCGCAGAGGACGGCGAGGTTCGCGCCGTGCACCTTCTCGGCCGCCACCCACGTACGGACCCCGGTCGCGGCGGAGAGCCGGGCCCGGGCGGGGATCTTCGGGTACGGCGCCCAGTCGCGGGCGTCCGCGGGGCCGCCTGCGGGCCTGTCGCTGGAGTGAGGCATGAGTGAGATCATCACGCCCCGGCGGGGTGCCGGACAACCGACTTCCCGGTGGTCCGGGAGCGGGGCGCGCGGCCCTGGGAGATCTCCGCGTCCGGTGCGAGGCGCAGGCCCGCGAGGGCGAGGAAGTCGTCGAGCTCGATCACGCCGTCGTCCGTTCCGTCGTCCCACCTGGTCCAGAGCCTGGACTCCTCGCCGTCCCAGGTGTCGATGTCCTCGCCGGGGTGCTGCTCGACGCTGCCCTCGCCGTGGCGGTAGCGGAGGTACAGGTACTGGCCGCCGGTCGTCCAGGCGTCCCACTGCGCCGGACAGCCGCTGCGGGTCCGCACCACCTTCGCGAGGATCACGTCCTCCCGCAGGTGGGCCTCCACGGCGCCGAGGTGCTCGCCCTCCTCGGCGATGACGAGGTCGTCCACCAGGGCGAGCAACCGCACGCTCCCGCCGGGGAACCGGAGCGTCAGACCGGCCACGAAGCGGGCGCGGCCGTCGTCGTACCGGATCTCCCGCACCGAGCGCACCGGCTGCCCGACGAACCGGGTCAGCGGCACCCGCGGGGAGTCCTCCGTCACCAGGACGCTGCCGTGTTCGTCCATCGAGTACGGCCCGTGCGGCTGGTCGATGCTCAGCGCCAGTCCGGTGCCGGGCGTGTGGAACAGGACCGGCCCGAGCCCCTCCACATGGAGCCACAGGTGCACCAACGAGGGCTCGTCCACGCCGAAGTGGTGCCAGGCGGTGGTGACCCGGAGCAGCCGTCGGCCGATCAGGTCGGAGTCGTACAGCTCATCCGGTTCCTCGTCCTCGATCACGGCGCCGATGCTCGCACGCCCTCGCCGGTGGGGCCATCGGTTTGCCGGTCCACGCAGGGGGTACCGAGGTCGTGACCGCCGTCGCGCAGGACGCGGACGCCCTCCGGGGGGATTCGATCCTGCCGTCCCCGGTGCCGCGGCCCTGGACCCACTTGGTGTTGATGCCGTTGAGGTCGGCCTTGTCGGCCGCGATGTCGACCCGGGCCCGGCCGCCGTCCTTGCGGACGTCGATGCCGGGGCCCGGAGCCGGCCCGATCCGGTCCCCGGTCCGGCCGGAACGCCGGTGTGAACTCCCTTGGATCGAAAGCGCGTTGCAGGCCGGGGGCATCGCCCCGCCCGGGCCCCGGATCACTCCGTCCCGGGCCCGGCGGGGATGCCGAGGGCGGTCAGGAAGGCGGCCGCCGCCGGGGTGCGGCCGGAACGGCTCCAGACCGCGTACTCGACCCGGGCCGGCGCGTCGGCGACCTCGACGGCGACCACGCCGGTGAGCGACGGCACGAAGGACGAGGCGAACATGGCCACGCCGAGGCCCTGGCCGACGAGCCGGGCGATGTAGTCCGCGTTGGTCACCTCGAAGGCGACGTCACGGTCGAGGCCGGCGGCGGCGAAGGCCTGGTCGGACTGGACGCGTCCGGCGGTCCCGGCCGGCAGGTCCACGAACACCTCGGCGGCGAGCCGGCGCAGGCTCACCGCGGCCTCGCCGGCGAGCGGATGGTCCGGCGCGACGACGGCGACGAGCCGGTCGCGGGCGAGTTCGTGGGCGGCGACACCCCGTGGCCGTACGGTGGTCGGCAGCCCGAGGAAGGCGGCGTCGAGGGTGCCCTGCTCGACCTGCTCGGCGAGTTCCTCGCTGGCGCCCACCCGCAGGCTGATCCGCACCCGCGGGTAGCGGTGGCGGAAGTCGCGCAGCGCCTCCGGGACGTCGACCGCGGCGACCGTGGGGATCAGGCCCACCGCGAGCCGTCCGCGGACCTCGCCGACGGCCGCGGCGACCTCGGCGGCCGCGCGTTCGGCGGCGTCCAGGCACTGCCGGGCGGCCGGGAGGAATGCCGCTCCGGCCGGGGTCAGGCGCACCCGGCGGCTGGTCCGTTCGAACAGCTTTGCGCCCAACTCCCGCTCCAGGCGGGCGATCTGGTGGCTGAGGGCGGACTGCACCACCAGGCAGCGCTCGGCGGCCCGGGTGAAGCTGTTCGTCTCGGCGACCGCGATGACATAGCGCATCTGCTGGAGCTCCATGGATCCATCGTGGATCACGATCGGTGCGGTGACAAGCATGTGTTGGACTCATCGATCGCCGCCGGGTGGGATGGTCGGTATGACGAGTTCACCGGCGCGGCCGGCCGCTTCCGCCTCCCGCAGCGGCCGTGGAGCCGCCGCCTCCCGCAGCGGCCGTGGAGCCCCCGCCCCGCGCGGCCACCTGCCCCGCACCCTTCTGACGGCCCTCGCCCCGATGGCCTGGGGCACCACCTACGTCGTCACCACCGAACTCCTCCCGCAGGGGCACCCGTTGTTCGCGGGAGTCCTGCGCGCGCTGCCCGCCGGCCTGGTCGCGCTCGCCCTCGCCCGGACCCTGCCGCGGGGCGCCTGGTGGGGCAGGGCCGCCATGCTCGGCGTGCTGAACATCGGACTGCCCTTCCCCCTGCTGTTCGCCGCCGCCGAACGCCTGCCCGGTGGCGTCGCCGCCACGCTGGCCGCGGCCCAGCCGCTCGTCGTCGCCGTCCTGGCCGTGGCGGTGCTGGGCGAGGCGCTCTCCGCCTGGCGCCTCGCCTGGGGGGCGGCGGGCGTGCTCGGCGTCGGCCTGGTGGTGATCGGCCCGAACGCGGCGCTCGACCTCCTCGGTGTCGCGGCAGGCCTCGGGAGCGCCGCCTCGATGGCGTTCGGACTGACGCTCGTCAAACGGTGGGGACGCCCCGACGGGGCCGGGCCCACCGCCTTCGCGGGCTGGCAACTCACCGCGGGGGGAGTGTTCCTGGTGCCGGTCACCGCGATCGTCGAGGGGCCGCCGCCCGCGGTCGACGGGCACGCCGTGCTCGGCTACCTCTGGATGGGCCTGATCGGCGGCCTCGCCTCGTACGTCCTGTGGTTCCGCGGCATCGGCGGCCTGCCCGTCACCTCGGTGGCCGTGCTGGTGCTGCTGTCGCCGCTGGTCGCCGCGGTGCTCGGCGCCGTGCTGCTCGACCAGACCCTCGGGCCGGTCCAACTCCTGGGCTTCACAATCTCGTTGGCCGCGATCGTCGCCGGACAGCTCCCGGCGCCGACCCGCATCCGCCGCGCCTGACACCCCGCCGCGCCTGACACCCCGCCGCGCCTGACACCCTGCCACGCATGACGCCCCGCCGCGTCTGACACCCTCCATCGGAAGGAATCCAGCCATGACCGACCCCTCGACCCCGCCCGACCGTCGGACCGTCCTGGTCACCGGCGCGACCGGCGGCCAGGGCGGCGCCGTCGCCCGCAGCCTGCTCGCCGACGGCTGGACGGTCCGTGCCCTCGTCCGCGACCCGGACCGGCCGGCGGCCAGGCGACTCGCCTCACTCGGAGCCGAGTTGACCGTCGGAGACCTCGACCACCCGGGCTCCCTGCGCACCGCGGTGCAGGGCGTCGCCGGCGTCTTCAGCGTGCTGCCGGACCTGGCCGGTGACCACCCGTCGGTCGAGATACGGCGCGGCCGCGCCATCGCCGACGCCGCGGCGGAGGCGGCCGTCTCCCACCTGGTCCACAGCTCCGTCGGCGGAGCCGAACGCTCCACCGGCATCGCCCACTTCGAGACCAAGGCGACGATCGAGGCCCACCTCGACACCCTGGGCCTGCCCATGACCGTCCTGCGGCCGGTGTTCTTCATGGAGAACTGGCCGCACCTGCTGCCCGAACCGGCCGGTCATCGTCGCACCGCCGCGATCCCGCTCGACGCGGACACCCCGCTGCAGATGATCGCCCTGGCCGACATCGGCCGCATCGCCGCCGAGGCCTTCGCGAACCCCGCCGGGTACATCGGCAGCGCGACCGAGATCGCCGGCGACGAACTGACCGTACGCGAGATCGCCGCCACCTTCACCAGGGTCGACGGCGTCCCCACCCGTTTCACCCGCCGTCCGACCGCCGAACTCCGCTCCGAGGCCGAGGAGATGGCCGCCATGTTCGACTGGCTCAACACCCACGGCTACCGCGCCGACCTCCCCGCCCTCCGCGACCGCCACCCCTGGCTGCTCACCCTGGAGTCCTGGCTGCGCCGACGCCGCCGACAGGGCCGGCCGATGCGGGAAACCGGGGCGCTTCCCTCAGCCGGCCGGCGGTGACGGCTCCACCGGGGGAGGTTCGGGTGAGCGGTGGGCCCCGCGGGCGCTGAAATGGGCCAGGTGGTGGGTGATGCCGTCGCGCCGCAGCTCCATGGGCGGAGGATCGGTGACCAGGGGGGCCTGACCGGGTCGGCCGTCCACCCGGGCCCGGAGCTTCGGCGTGTTCCACGACCGTACCCAGCTCTCCGCCTGTTCCTGCGGCCACAGGTGGCGGGCGCCGAACTCCTTCTCCTCCCCGGGCTTCGCTCCGGTCAACGCACGCACCAGCGCCGGGCTGTAGACGGCACTGACCCGGAAGTTCGTCAGGAACCGGCTCCCGACGACGATCCGCGTGTAGCGACGGCCGGTACCCCGATGACGTCCGGCCACGATGACGTTCTCGCCGCCGTCGCCCCAGGCCGGGCGGGCGATCCACACCTTCGCCCCCGGCGCGAAGTGCCGCAGCCCCTCACGGATCTCCAGCCCGCCCTCGCCGTGGCCGGTCTCCCGGGCGACATTGGCCACGAGGCATACGCCCAGGGGCTCCGGTTCGGTTGCATCCGTCATGGCTGCCATGATCGCCCAAGTGCGGGTGTCGAGGCGCGGGAATTCCTCGGGGCCGGCCCCGAGGGTGTCGGGCGGCCGGGGCATCGTGCCGCCGGCCGCCTCGGATGCCACCGCGCGTCGGCCGTGGGACACGACGGGCTCGCCGCCCGTGACGGGGCGGCCGTGCCGGTCACGGCCGTCAACGGGTGGCGGTGACCGGCCCGTTCGGAGTGCGGCCTACCTCACCACGGTGAAGTGCCCGGAGCGGGGCGGGTGTTCGTGGCGATGTCGGGTATCGGTGCCGTCCACTCCTCGCGGAGGAGGCCGAAGAGGACCCGGTCGTGGTGGACGCCGGCGACGAGGGCGGCCTGGCGGCGGCGGCCCTCCTCGCGGAAGCCGGCACGGGTGAAGGCGCGGACGGCGCGTTCGTTGCCGCTCCAGGTGTCGAGTTCGAGGCGGCGCAGCGGGTAGGCGCCGAAGAGGTGGTCGACGAGCAGGCGCAGGGCCTCGGAGCCGTGGCCGCGGCCCCAGTGGGTCCGTTCGCCGATGGTGATGCCGAGGGTGGCGGTGCCGGTGTAGGGGTCGAGGTCGCGGTAATCGGCGAAGCCGATGGGGCGGCCGTCGGTGAGGTCCTCGACGGTGAGGACGGCGGCCTCGCGGGGCACCAGGCGAAGCATGGTGCCGAAGGCGATGTCGACGGCCTCGGCGGTGACGGGCCCCCAGCAGGGGTCGCCGGCGGCGGCGAGGCGGACGACCTCGGGGTCGTTGCGCCAGCGCAGGTGGTGTTCGGCGTCGTCCGCGTGCAGGGCGCGCAGCCGGACGAGGGTGCCTTCGAGCATGGTTCGGTTCCTGAGGGTGTCGGAGTGTGCGGGGCGGTGCGGGCCGGTGCGGTCGTGCCGGGGCTCAGCCGGCCGGGTTCTCGGCGAGGGTGTGGGCGACGAGGGCGTTGGCGTGGCCGTGGCCGAGGCCGTGCTCGGTCTTGAGCCAGGTGACCAGCTCCATGTGCCGGGTGAGCGGGGAGGAGCGGATGAGCTCCTTCCAGTGCTCGACGGGGTGGCCGTACTTCTTCTCGATGGAGGGGAAGTAGCTGGCGGGACCGGGTTTGGTGGCGGCCATGTCGGGGCTCCGTTCGGTGAGGCGGGGTCAGGCACGTTCGGACGAGGTGAGGTTACGTGAGGTTACGTGAGGTGCGGTGCGGGCGGACGGGTTCAGGCCGGCTGGTAGGTGAGGTCCAGGACGCCGCTGGAGTGGGCAACCGGCCGGCACGGCGCCCTGACCTGCCGCGGAGGGGGCGCATCCCGGGGCCCGCACCCCGCCGGCCTGCGGAAATCCCTTGGCGCGCCCGGTCCGGGTGTCCCTACCATCGCGGGCATGGGGCGGACCATCATCATCGGCGACATCCACGGCTGCTACGACGAACTGCTCGACCTCCTCGACCTGGTCGAACTCCGCCCGGAGGACCTGCTGGTCAGCGTCGGGGACCTCGTCGACCGCGGGCCGAAGCCCGGCGAGGTGGTGCGGTTCTTCCGGGAGCGGGCGAACTCCGTGGTGGTCATGGGCAACCACGAGCGCAAGCACGTGCGCGGGGTCCTCTCCTACGCCCAGGAGATCACCCGCCTGCAGCTCGGCGCCGCGTACGAGGAGAGCGTCGAGTGGATGCGGACGCTGCCGTACTCCTTCGAGAACGAGCACGTCCGGGTCGTCCACGCCGCGATGCTGTCCGGGGTGCCCCTGGGCGAGCAGCGGGAGGAGGTCCTCTGCGGTTCGACGCGGGGCGAACGGGAGCTGGCGGCGGCCTTCCCGGACGGGCACTGGCACGACCACTACACCGACGCCAAGCCGGTGGTCTTCGGCCACCACGTCACCGGCCGGGAGCCGATGATCCGCGACGGGCGGGTCTTCGGCCTCGACACCGGCGCCTGCCACGGCTGGAACCTCACCGCCCTGTGCGTGCCCGGCTTCACCGTCCACGCCGTCCAGGCGCGCGCCGACCACTGGGCGGACGCCCGGCGCCGGTGGCAGCTGCCCGTCCTCAGGTCCCGGCCCTGGCAGGACTCCACCTGGGAGGACCTGGACCGGACGATCGACCGGCACACCACGTCCACCGACCCCGCCACCGTCGACTGGCTGCGCTCGCTCCGGGCCTGGGCCGCGGAGCTGCGGTCCGCCCTCCCCGCCCTGCTCGCCGCCGCCCACCACGCCGCCGAGGGCCTCACCACGGACGAGCTGCGCCACCACCCGGCCGCCAAGCTGCTGTTCCAGGCCCACCACGGCCGCCTGGACCTCACCACCCTCACCCGGCACTGCCCGACGCCCCGCCGCACCCTCACCCTCGCCACCGCCCTCGGCGTCCCCCTGGCGCAGCCCCCGGCCTGAGCCTCAGCCGGCTCCCGCACGGGGATCCCGAGGGGCGCGCTCCGGTGGTGTCAGGCCGGGAGGGGGAGGTCGCAGGCGGTGAGCAGGTCCGTGATGGCGGCGCGGATGGCCTCGTCGTCGGCGAAGCCGCGCCAGCCGCCGCTGGTGCGCAGCCGCTGGTCGAGGGGCAGGAGGCCGCCGAGCAGGTGGGCGGCGGGCCGGGCGGGCCAGCCGATGCGGGTGAGGTGGCGGACGGCGGGGAAGGCGACCGGGAGGAGCCGGCCGTGGGGCAGGACCCGGACGGCGGCGGTGAGGGCGGGGACGGCGGTGTCGGTGTCGCCGGTGGCGGTCCAGAGGGCGTGCGCCGCCTCAGCACTGGTCCAGGGGTCGTCGACGGCCGTCAGAGCGCGGAGCGGGTCGGCGTACGGGGCGGCGAGCGGGCCGAGCTCGGAGATCATCCGCAGGGCCGGGTGCGGGACCCGGCGTGCGTCGGCGAGGTGTCCGAAGACCTCCAGGAGGGGCCCGGGCTCGCCGCCGACCTTCCAGGACGCCCAGGCCGCGAGCTCGGGCCAGGTCGTGCCGGTGCCCGTGCGGGCCAGCAGCGCGTCGCGGGCACCGGCGCCGGCCGGTCCGATCGCGGCGAGCGCCTGTGCGGCGGCCGCCCAGCTCCGGTCGTGGTCCAGGAGGGCGATCAGCCGGGGGACCATCGCCGCCGAGGCCGGGCCCCATTGCGCGAGCACCTCGCAGAGCCGGCCGACCGCGGGGTCGTCCGGGGCGGCGGCGTCGAGCCGTGCCGTGATCGCGGGCAGGAGCTCCCGCGCGTGGTCGGCGAGCGGGCCCAGCGCCTCGTGGAGGCCGGGGAGGACGGCGTAGTGCCAGTCGGACACGGGGTAGTGGCCGGAGATCCAGTTCCAGGAGCCCGCCCGCTCGGCGGCCACCGCCTCGACGAGGCCCGGCAGGCAGCGCGGATCGTTCATCCGGGCCAGCGCCCAGACGGCGGCCTCGGCGACCTGTTCCTGCCGGCGGGGGGCCCGGGCGACGCGATCGTCGAGCAGGGCGGCGACCTCGTCTGCGTGGGCGGCCGCGGCCGGGCCGAGGCAGGCCAGCAGCTCGACCGCCAGGAAGCGGACGTCCGGGGCGGGATCGTCCAGCCGGGCGGCGATCGCGGGCAGCAGGGCGGTGCCCGATGAGCGCCGGCGGGACAGCAGACCGCCCGCCACCGCCAGTGCGCCTTCGCGCTGCTCGGGGTCGGGGTGGTCGCGCAGCAGGCCGAGGGCGAAGGTGGTGGACGGCCCGTCGAGGAGGGCACCCGTCCATCGGTGGACGCCCGGCGGGCCGGTCGTCACGCTGCTGGTGCCCCGCCACAGGTCGACGCTCGGGTCCCGGACCGCCTCCAGCAGCTGGTCGAGCCGTCGCGCGGGGAGCTCCGGGTCGGTCGGGGCGAGCGCGTGCACGGCGGCCAGCCGGGTCTGCGGCTCCGGGTCGTCCAGTCGGCCGCGCAGCAGGTCGAGGGCCTCGGCGGCGCTCGCCTGGGCGGGCGCGCGTCCGGCCGCCCGGCCGAGGGCGAGGAGCAGGTCGAGGCGGGTGACCGGGTCGGTCTCGGCCGCCAGGGCGCGCAGCAGGGCGGGCAGGACGAGGCCGGCCGGGCCGTCGGCGAGGCCGAGGATGTGGGCGGCGTCGCGCCGGATCTCGGCGACCGGGTCGGCCAGCAGGGCGAGGACGTCCGGCAGGGCGCGGTCCCAGGCCGTGGGCCACTCGGGGTCCAGCCAGCGTCCGGTGACCGACCCGGCCTCCTCGGCGAGGCTGCGCACCAGCTCCAGCGTCACCCGGCGGGTGGGGAGCGCGGTGTCCGGCGCGGCGGCCAGGCGCAGCAGGAAGGGCAGCGCGGCCGTGGCCGCGGGGCAGATCCAACCCCCCTGGTGGAAGAGGTTGTTGAGCAGGTCGTACGCCGCGTCGACGGCGTCGTCCTCCGGCCCGGCGCAACGGCGCAGCAGCCCGGGTACGTCGTCGGCGTCACCGTAGTGGTGCTCCAGCGCCGCCCAGGCGATCTCGTCGAGTCCCTCCCACATGGCGGTGACCCTACCGGGAGAACCGCCGCCGCCGGCACCGGGTTTCCCCGCCTCAGGGGTGAGGGGCGGTGGAGGTCAGCCGCCCTCGGCCGGGGGCCGCAGGGCGCGCAGGACGGTCTCGGTGGTCCAGTGGCCGGCCGCGCCGGGGCGGGTGGCGAGGTAGCGGGCGGAGCGTGCCACCGGCCAGTCGTGGGCCTCGGCGAGGCCGCCGGCGACGTTGCGCAGATAGGTGGGGCTGGGCGCGTTCAGTTCGGCGTCGGGGAGGGCGACCGGCGCGGTGAAGGTGCAGACGGGGACGTCGTCGATGGTGCCGGGGCAGACCAGCGTCTGGTAGCGGCCGGGGCCGAGCCGGTCGCGGCCGGTGGCGAGCGTCCGGGTCAGGTCGAGGTCGGTGCCGGGGGCCCGGTGCATCTCCTGGGCGGCGAGGTCGCTGAACTGCCCGGCGGTGAGCAGGTACGCCCGGGCGGGCATCTCGCCGGGTTGGGAGGGGTCGTAGAAGCCCGTGCCACCGGTCCAGACGAGGGATTCCAGGGCGAAGTACAGCAGGCCGGGCAGCAGCACCGGGACGGTCCGCCCGGGCAGCCGGCGGTCGCGGCAGCCGGGGTAGGTGCGGGCCCCGCCGACCGGGCGGCCGCCCTGGATGTAGCAGGCCAGCCGGTCGGCGCGCATGTTCGAGCCGTACGCCGCGTACCAGACCGGCGCGTCCGGGCCGCCGCCGACGGCGGGCCGTCGCGGGGTGATGCGGGCCACCGCACCGGTGCTGACGGTCGGCCGGATCTCGTTCACGGTGGACCACGCTATCCGGCGGGGCCCGTCCGGGACGGGTGCCCGGCCGGGCGCCGCCGCCCGGGGGAGCGGGGTGGTTGCCGCCACGCGGCACGGGGGCGGTTGCCGCCACGCGGCACGGCGGGGCCGGCGGGGCGCCGGACGGTCATGGCCGGATGTGACAGAAGCTGGTCATTGCGGACGCACCCGTTCCGGCGGAAGGATCGGGGCATGTCCCAACCCCGTACCGTCGTCATCGCCGCCTTCCCCGGCGTCGAGCTGCTGGAGGTGACCGGCCCGGCCGAGGTGTTCTCGGTGGCCTCCCGCGTGGTCGCCGGCGACGCCCCCGCCTACCGGGTGGAGATCGCCGCCCCGCGGGCCGGTGTGCTGCCCACGGCCGCCGGCGTCTCCCTCGTGGCCCACCGCTCGCTGGACCAGGTGCGCCCCGGCACGGACACCCTGCTGGTGGCCGGCGGGATGGACCTCGCCGGCGGCCGGTTCGAGGCCGTCGTCGAGCCCGAGGTGGTGACCTGGCTCGCCGGGGCGGCGCCGTCCGCGCGGCGCGTCGGCGGGGTCTGTGCCGGGGTGCACATGCTGGCCGCGGCCGGGCTCCTGGACGGCCTCCCGGCCACCACCCACTGGCTCACCGCCGGCCGACTCGCCGACCGGCACCCGGAGATCGCTGTCGACCCCGAGCCGATCTTCATCCGGGCCGGACGGATCTGGACCTGCGCAGGGGTCACCGCGGCCCTGGACCTCGCCCTGGCGATGGTCGCCGAGGACCACGGCCCGGCCGTCGCGCTGGACGCCGCCCGCGCGATGGTCATGTACGTCAAACGGCCCGGCGGGCAGAGCCAGTTCAGCGTGCCGCTGGCGCTCCAGGGGGCCCTGCGCGGGGCGTCCGACGACCGCATCGAGGCGCTCTGCCGGTGGATCGACGAGAACCTCGCCCGGGAGCTCTCGGTCGAGTCCATGGCCGCCCATCTCCACCTGAGCGTGCGGCACTTCGCCCGGCTGTTCCGGCAGCGGACCGGCCGGACGCCGGCCGACTACGTGGAGGCGGTACGCCTGGAGGCGGCCCGGCGGCTGCTGGAGGACTCCGAGCGGGGTCTGCCGGAGGTGGCCGCCGCCAGCGGGCTCGGCTCCGTGGAGACGCTCCACCGGGCCTTCCGCCGCCGGCTGAACACCACCCCGGCCGAGTACCGGCGCCGGTTCCGCACACACCCGGCCGCCCGCTGAGCCACCGGCCCGGCCGTTCCCTCATCCCTCGTTCCCCTCAGCTCACCCCCGTTCCCCTCAGCTCACCCCCGTTCACAGGGCCGCCCGCCGGCCCTGCCCCCGGCGTGCCCGCGCACGACCGGTCACCCCCCCCACGCCCGCACTCACGCAGGAGAACTCCCGTGTCCCGTACGAAGGTCATCGCCATCCCCGTCCTGGGGCGGCACGCCGTCAACGCCTATCTGCTGCTCGGCCGGCACCCGGTCATCGTCGACGCCGGCACCCCCGGCAGCGGCGCGCGGATCGTCGAGCGGGTCGCCGCGCACGGCGTCGACCCGCAGGACGTCCGCCTCGTCGTGGTCACCCACGGCCACATCGACCACTACGGCTCCGCGGCCGAGCTGCGCCGCCTCACCGGCGCCCGGATCGCCGGACACGTCGCCGACCTCGCCCCCTACCGTTCCGGCCGGGCCCGGCTGCCGTACCTGCCGACCGGGCCGATGGGCCGGCTGATGGCCCGCAGCCCGAAGCTGTACGAGAGCGCCGAGCCCTTCGAACCCGACCTCCTGGTGGACGGGCGGACCTCCCTCGCGGACTTCGGCGTCGAGGGGAACATCGTGCCCACCCCGGGGCACACGGCCGGTTCGGTCTCCGTCCTCACCGACGACGGCGACCTGGTGGCCGGCGACCTCGTCGCCAACTCCTTCATGGGCCTCATCACCGGGCGTCCCGCCAACCCGCCGTTCCACGACGACCCGCTCGCCAACCTGGCCAGCCTGCGGTCGATGCTGGCCCTGGGCCCGACCCGGCTCCACGTCGGCCACGGCACGCCGCTCGACCCCGCCCGGGTGGAGCGCTGGGCCGTCGCCGAGCAGCGCCGGCTGGAGCGGCGGGCCGCCCGCGGACGGCTGCGCGTCAGGCCCCGGGAGCAGGAGACGGCGGACCGGGCCTGAGCACGACCGGGTTCGAGCGTGCCGGGCCGCGCCTCAGGACTGGTCCCAGGCGTCGACCGTCAGGAACCGGTCGGCGGGCAGCGCGGCGATCCGTTCGGGGAACACCCGCGCCCGGGCGGGAGCGGCCTACGCCGGGGGCGGGGTGAGCGGCGCCGAGAGCGCCGCCATCTCCTCCGCGTCCAGGGTGAGTTCGGCCGCCCGGGCCGAGTCCCGGATGCTGGCGGGCCGCCGGGCGCCGGGGATCGGCACGATGGCGGGGGAGTGGGCGAGCAGCCAGGCGAGCGCGACCCGCTGGGGCGAGACCCCGCGCTCGGCGGCGATGTGGTGGAACGCGTCGGGCTGGCTGCCTGCGGTGCCCGGGTTGTTCGGAAGACCGTCGCCGGGCCCGTCGAGGACGCTCCGGGAGATCCCGCCGAGCGGGCTCCACGGGAGGAAGGCCAGCCCCAGCCTCTCGCTGAGCCGCAGTTCGGGTTCGGCGTCGCGGACGGCGGGGGAGAACCGGTTCTGCACGGAGACCAGCGCGGGGCCGAGGATCTCGCGGGCCTCCAGGATCTGCGCCGTGTCGACGTTGGAGACGCCGGCGGCGCGGATCATCCCGGCGTCCAGGAGCCCGCGCAGCGCGCCCACGGACTCCGCCCACGGCACCCGCGGGTCGGGCTTGTGCAGTTGGTACAGGCCGATCTCCTCGACCCCCAGGCGCCGCAACGAGCCCTCGCAGGCCCGCCGCAGGTGCTCCGGGCGCCCGTCGACGGTCCAACTCCCGTCGCCGGGCCGCCCGCGGCCGCCCTTGGTCGCGACCAGGACGCCGGCACGCTCGGCCGCGGAGCGTCCGGCCAGCGCGCGGGCCACCAACTCCTCGTTGTGGCCGACCTCCCCGGAGTCCCGGTGGTACGAGTCGGCGGTGTCCAGCAGGGTCACCCCGGCGTCGAGCGCGGCGTGCAGGGTGGCGAGGGCGGCCTCGCGATCGGGGCGGCCCTCGACCGAGAGCGGCATCGCGCCGAGTCCGATCGCGCCGACCGTCGCGGTGCCGATGGTGCGCTGAAACATGTCAGAGTGTCCATTCGTCGGATCGGACGAGGGCGGCCGCCTCGTCGACCGCGCCGGGCAGCCACCGGGCGAGCGGCGAGAAACGCAGCCCCAGACCGACGGCCCGGCGGTTGTCCATCGGGTACCAGCGGTCGAAGGAGAACGGCGAGGCCGCCTCACCCTCCTCCACGACCCGGTAGCGGGCGGTGGTGCCGAGCCGTTCGGCGACCGCCTCGCAGAGCCCGCGTACGTCGAGCGCCTCCGGCGAGCAGGCGTTGACCGGCCCCACGGCCGTGGACGCGGCGACCCGGAGCAGCGCGGCGGCGATCTCCTCGTGGTGGACGAAGGAGGTCGGCCGCGGCTCCCGGTGCACGGGGACGGGCTCACCGGCCTCGATCAGCCGCGTGTAGTGGGCGAGCCGCCCGGTGAAGTCCTGCGCGCCGCCGCCCAGCACGTGCGCGCTGCGCACGCTCGCCCAGGGGAACGTCGCGTCCCGGGCCAGCACCGCCTCCGCCTGCCGCTTGCCCTCGGCGTAGCGGGCCGCCTCGTCCAGGCCGAACCGCTCGGCCAGGGCCGCCGGATCGTGCCACGGCAGGGCCGGGTCGACCGGGACCAGCGCCGGGTCGACGGCCTCCTCGGGCACCGGGACGCCCGCCTCGGTGCGGAGCGCGGGTGAGGTCGCCGGGTCGTACACCTCCATGGTCGAGGTCATCACGTACCGGCGGGTGCGGCCCGCGAAGACCCGGGCGGCCACCACGGCGTCGGCCGGCGTGTACAGCACCTGGTCGATCACCGCGTCGAAGGTGCGCCCGCCCAGCGCCGCGGAGAGCGCGGCCTCGTCCGAGCGGTCGGCGCGGACGTGGTCGACGCCGGGCGGCGGCGGGGTGGAGCCGCGGTTGACGACGGTGACGCGGACGCCGAGGTCCAGCAGCAGGGTGACCAGGTGCTGCCCGAAGTACCGGCTGCCACCGATCACGCAGACCTCCCGCAGGACGTCCCCGGGCTCGTTCGAAGGGGGGTTTCTCATGGCCACCACTCTGTCGGCCTATAGTCGCCAGCGGAACTGACGACCTGCTGAAGCAGTGTTAAGCGGAACTGTTGACCGGGGGAACGACATGATCGACGTACGACGGCTGACCGTGCTCCAGGCGGTGGCCGACCACGGCAGCTTCAATCGTGCCGCCGCGGCCCTGCTGCTCACTCCCTCCGCCGTCTCCCAGCAGATCGCCGCCCTCGAACGGGGCCTGGGCGCGCCGGTGGTCGTCCGCTCCACCCGCGGCGTACGGCTGACCGAGGCCGGGCGGGTGCTGGTCGAGGCGGCCGAGGCGGTCGGCGCCGAACTGCGGCACGCCCAGGAGCAGATCGGCCGGCTCGGCGCCGACCGGCCCCGGCTGACCCTGGTCACCTTCACGACCGGCGGACGGCACCTGCTGCCGGCCGTCCTCACCCGGTTCGCCGCCGAGCACCCCGAGGTCGAACTGCGCATCCTGGAACGGGAACCGGAGGACAGCCTGCCGATGGTCCGGGAGGGCGCCGCCGACCTCGCCCTCGCCTACCACTACGACGGACTGCTGCCCGTCCTGCCAGGGGACCGCTCCGGCCTCGACTGGACCCCGCTCATCGACGACCCGTTCTCGGTGGCCCTGCCGGCCGGCCACCGCCTGACCGGCCGGACCGGCGTGGAACTGGCCGAACTCGCCGACGAACGCTGGGTGCTGGGTTGTTTGAAGACCGAGGCCTTCCTGCGCCGCTTCGCCGCCGCGGCCGGCTTCGAGCTCCGGGTGGCGGGCTCCACCACCGACTACTTCTTCGCCCGCTCGCTGGTCGCCGCCGGCGTCGGGGTCTCGCTCGTCCCGCAGGTCGGGCTCGACCCCGAACTGCCCGGTACGCTCGTCCTCCCGGTGGCCCCGCCGCGCCCCGCCCGCCACTTCGGGCTCGCCCTCGCCCGCCGTCGCCGCACCCAGCCGTACGCCGACACGCTCGCCCGGATGCTCCGGGACCACGCCGCCTCGCTCACCGGGTGAACCGGGTGAACCGGGCCGTCGTCCGGAGCGGCACCGTGGCCTCCACAGGGCCGCGGCGAAACCGGGTTGATCGAACGGACGGCTGGCTCTACGCTGCCCGAGGCCGACCCGGCCGCATGCGAACCCTTACCGACACCGGAGGTCCTGCCGTGGAGTTGAGCAACCGTCACGCCGCCCTGATCGGCGCCGCCACCGCCGCCCTCGCCGCCGCGGCCGTCGTGGGCGCCGCCACCGTCGAGCCGCCCGCCGCCGCGCCCACCGGCATCGTCGTCGAGGCCCACATGGAGGTGGTCACCGCCCCGGCGGACCTCGCCGTCGCGGACCACATGGGGATCTGACGTCCCCCGGGGCCGGCCGCACCCGCACACCGGTGCCGACGAGGTAGCGAGGACCATGACCACCACCCCTCCGACGCGGCCGGCCCCGGACGGCGGACCGGCGGGCGACCCCACCGCCCGGCTCGTCACCGAGACCGCCGAACGCCTGATCCGGCTCTGGGAGCGGCACGGCGAGCTGCGCCACCCCGGCTGGGGCCGGTCCTTCCGCCCGCTCGCCGACCTGCTGCCCGAGCGGGACGTCGAGTTCGCCGCGCACAACCCGCAGATGGTGCCGCTGCTCTGGTACCCCGCGCTGCGCCGCGAGGCCGGCGGCGGCCGGATGGTGATCGACGTGTTCGACCACCTGCCCGCCGAGCTCGGGGCACCCCTGCCACGACGGCAGGAGCTCTCGCGCGTCTTCAGCTGGGCGCTGGCCTCGCGCACCGCCGTCGACTGGACCGCCGGGTGCCTGGACGGGCGCGGACTGCTGGAGGTGGGCGCGGGCAGCGGCTACTGGGCCTCGCTGCTGCGTGCCCGGGGCCTCGACGTGCTGGCCACCGACGCGGAGGCCCGGCCCGGCCACAACGGCTGGACCAACCGTTTCCGGTTCACCGACGTCCGCGCCGGCCTCGCCGCCGAGGACGCCGCCGCCCACCCCGACCGGGTCCTCGCCCTGCTCTGGCCCCCGCACCGCGACCCGATGGCCGTCGACACCCTCCGCGCCTACCGGGGCCCCGCCCTGCTCTACCTCGGCGACCGCCCCGGCGGACTCTGCGCCGACGACGCCTTCTTCGCCGAACTGGCCGCCCGCTGGCGCCCGGTCTCCCGCTGCCCGCTCGCCCTGCGCTGGCTCGGCAACCATGACACGGCCACCTGCTACGTCCGCCGCTGACCGAGTCGGGCCGACTCGGTCCGACTCGACCCTGCGGTAACACCCGGGCCCGCGAAAGCTCTTGACGGATGGTCAGGAGATCGGAATCCTCGCCCCATGGCGAAGGATCGCAGTGCCGACGAACTGGTGACCCGTCTCGCCCGGGCGGCCGTCGCCGAGCTGGCGCCGGCCGAACTGGAGCTGTTCGAGGAGACCAGCGCCGCCTACTTCTCCGCCCCCGCCGCCGTGCGCGGGACGGCCGCCAGGCCCGAGCCGCTGGGCATGGGGGTGGAGCTGGTCGAGGCCGTGCTCAGCGGGGTGGCACTCTCGGTGGCGACCGAGGTGGTCACCCGGCTGGGGCTGCGCGCGGCCGGCGGCGTCGGGCAGCGGCTGCGGCCCCGTCTGTCCAGGGTGTTCCGGCGCTCCCGACCCGCCGTGGCGGACGGGCCCGACCCGGCCGCCGGTCCCGCGCCGCTCGCCGCGCTCGGCCCGGCGGAGACGGTGACGCTGCGCCGGGTCGCCGTCGACCGGGCCAGGGCGCTCGGACTCGACGAGGCGCGGTCGGGCCTGCTCGCGGACGCCATCCTCGGCGCACTCGCCGCCGGGGCCGCCGACGCCGCCGCGACACCGGCCGCACCCGCGGCAGGCTCCGGCACGGCCCCGCCCGCCGGCACGACCTCGCCCGCCGGCACGGGTGGCGGCCCGGACGGGCGGCCGGGGCCGGCCGTCGAAGGGTCGTGAGCACACCGGGGCACGGCCGGGCGGTACGGCCGAACCCCTTCGCCGTCCCCTCGGGCACCTCGTTCCGGTTCGGGCTGCTGATCGTCGCCGTGACCGCCGCCGTCCTCACCAACGGCATCGCGCTGACCGCCTATCCGGTCTCCCGGTTCGACGACTTCCGCGACGAGGACCGGCCCGCCTACCACGACTGCATGCGCGCGCTCCTCGCCGACGCGCAGGCCGGCCGGCCGACACCGGAGGACTGGAACGGCCACTGCCACGGGCCCTCCCCGCTGCTGGAGTCGTTCGGCGAGCTCATCGCGCTGGCGCTGTTCTGGCTGGTGGTGCTGGCCTGCTGGTGGCTGCGGCCGGGCCTGCGGATCCGCCGCCGCGGACTGCGGCCCTTCCCGGCCGCCGCCAAGCCGCGCGAGGCCGCCGAACTGGCCGCGCTGGCACGGCTCTCGGGGGTCGCCGGACGCGTCGAGTTCCTGGTGGACCACCTGGACCCGACGGTCACCGGGCTGGCGTTCGGACGCCCCGGCCGCCGCTACGTCGTGCTCAGCCGGGGACTGCTCGCCCACCGCGCCACCGACCCCGCGGCGTACCGGGCGGTGGTCCTCCACGAGCTCGCCCACACGCGCAACCGCGATCTCGACATCACCTTCATCACCGATTCGGCCTGGCGGGTCTACCTGCTGGGGGTCTTCGTCCCGGCCGTCTTCTCCCTGCCGCTGACGCCGCTGCTCGCCGAGTACACCCCCGTCCCGGCCGCCTCGTACCTGTGGGACCTGTGGCAGCTGACCCTGCTCGCCGTGCTCGTCCCGCTCGCCCGCAACTCGGTGCTGCGCAGCCGGGAACTGCACGCGGACGCCCGCGCGGCCCGGTACCCCGGCGCGGCCGAGGGCCTGACCGCCGTCCTCGCCGCCGAACGCCCACGCGGGACCCCGCCCGCGTTCGGGGCCCGACCCGCGTCCGGGACCGCTGCTCCGGCTCCGGAGCCGGCCCCGGAGCCGGAGCTGCCGGACGTCCTGTCCACGCACCCGTCGCCGAGGACCCGCCTGGCCGCGCTGGCCGATCCGGGCCGGCTGTTCGCCTTCGGTCCCCGGACGGCCTTCGCCCTGGGCCTGGCCGGCTGCCTGGCCAGGGACGGGGTCACCACGCTGACGGCCATGGTCCTGCCGGACACCGTCGGCCCGCCGGCCCTGCTGCCACTGGCGCTGGTGCTCGGCGCCGGGCTCGCCTTCGGGGTCTGGCGGGGCACGCTCGCCGCCGTGCTGACCGCCCGTCGGTGGAACGCCCGTGGCGTGGGCCCGGGCTTCGGCCTGGGGCTCGCCGTCGGCACCCTCGGCGCCAACCGCAACCTGCTCGGGACCGTCGCCGAGGCCTCGTTCGCGGTCCAGGCCGCGTGGTTCGCGGGCTTCGCCGTCCTCGGCCACCTCTACACCCGGTGGCTCGCCCGGCTGGTCCGGGCGTGGGCACCGGCCGCCGTCCTCGCCGCCCGCCCGGCGGTCGTCACGGTCGGCACCGCCGTCCTCGCCGTGCTGGTGCTGGACGTGCTGCTCAGCCACATGTTCGCCGTGGTGGTGACCGGTTCGCTGCGGCCGGGCCTCACCGCCCCGCCGGTCCTGCTGGTGGCCCTCCTGGCCGCCGCCGTGGCCGCGCCCCTGCTGGGCGGCCCGGTGAGCCGCCGGATGCCCGTGGACCGGGCCGCCGTCGAGCGTTTCCTCCTCAGCCACCCGCACCGACCGCCGGAGCCGCCTCCGCCGTGAGCGGACGGCGCCGGACCGCACCACCACGACCGCTCCACCGAGGCGTTCTTCATGCTGGAGGGCGCCGTCCGGTTCCTGCCGGCCGGCCCGGAGGCCGTCCGCACCGAGACGGTGACCGCCGGCGGGCTGGTCGTCGTCCCGCCGGGCGCGGTGTACGCCTTCGGCGCCGCCCCGGACCGGAACGCGGACCTGCCGGTGGTGCTCACCCCCGGCATCGAACGCTTCGGGTGCTTCCGCGCCCTCGGCCGGGTCCGCCGCGGCGAGGAACCCTTTGCAAGCCTGCTGCCCCACCAGGGCCGCTAAGATGTCCACTTCGCCGAAGGCATGTGAGCCCGGCGCCTACGCCGCCGCCGCGGGGCTGTGCCGGACGACCGCCACCGGGCAGTGGGCGTGCTGGATCACCGCCTGGCTGGTGGAGCCGAGCAGCATGCCGGCGAAGCCGCCGCGGCCGCGCGCGCCGACGACCAGCAGTTCGGCGTCGCGGCTGGCCCCGATCAGCGCCTGGCGGGTGTGCTGGTCCACCAGGGTCGTGCCGACCGTGACGTCCGGGTACGCCTCGCGGTGGCCGGCCAGGGCCTCGGCGACCAGGCGTTCCTCCTCCGCGCGCCGGTCGGTGCCGGCGTGGGCGCGGCAGGCGTGCAGGGCGGTCAGCCCGGACCGCCGCGCCGAGGCCTCGGCGAAGGCGAAGGCCACCGCCTCCGCGCCCACCTCGGAGCCGTCCACCGCCACCAGCACACCGCCCGCCGGCTCCGGCCGGCCGCGGACGATCAGCACCGGGCAGTCGGCGTGCGCGGCCAGGTGCACCGCGACCGAGCCGATCAGCAGGCCGCTGAAGCGGCCCAGCCCCCGGCTGCCGACCACGGCCAGACAGGCGCCGCGCGAACGCCCGGCCAGCACGGTCAGCGGTTCGCCGGTGACGAGCGCCGCGTCGACGTCCAGGTCGGGGTCCCGGGCGAGCGCGCGCCGCCGCGCCTCGTCGAGGACCCGCTCCGCCTGGTGGCGCAGCCCGCCCTCGGCCGGGCCGTTCTTCGCGGGCCCGAGCGACACGTGCATCATCGGCCAGATGAACGCGTGCACGATCCGCAGGCCGCAGCCGCGCAGCCGGGCCTCGCGCACCGCGACGTCCACCGCGGCCAGGCTCGCCTCCGAGCCGTCCACGCCCACCAGCACCGGGTCGCTCATCGCGCACCTTCCGTCGGTCCACCCGCGTCACCGTCGCCGGCCGCGCGTCCGCCGCCCTCGTAGGGCACCACGGCGACCGGGCACGGCACGTGGTACAGGACCGCGTGGGCGACCGCGCCGACTTGGGCGGCCAGCGGCGACCTGCGCGCCCGCCGGCCGACCAGCACCATCGCGACGCCCTCCGCCCGCCGGACGAGCACCTGGGCCGCGCGTCCGTGCACGGCCTCCTCCACCACTGTCACCCGCGGGTACTTCTCGCGCCACGGCTGCACCACGTGCGCCAGCTCGCGTTCCGCGTGCGCGGCCAGCTCACCGACCACGTCGACACCCGCCGCGAGGCCCGCGTAGTGGAAGGGCGGCGGGACCGTCCAGGCGTACACGGCGTGCAGCGGCAGGCCCAGCCGTTCGGCCGTCTCGAAGGCGAGGGCGAGCACGGCGTCCGCCCCGTCGTGCGGGTCGACGCCCACCAGGACGGCGCCACCGCCCGTTTCGGCACCGGTCTCCGGACCGGTCTCCGCGGGCTCGCCGCGCACCAGGATCACCGGGCACGAGGCCCGGGCGACCACCCGGTGGGCCACCGAGCCCACCAGGAACCCCGCCACCGTTCCCAGCCCGCGCGATCCGAGCACCAGCAGCCCCGCCGAACCCGACTCCGCCACCAGCGCCCGAACGGGGTCCTCGCGGACCTGCACGGCGGCGAGGTCCGCCACCTCCGGGTGGCGCGCCCGCGCCCGGTCCTCGCCCTCCCGCAGCACCCGGGCGGCCTCCCGCTGCTCCAGATCGGCCAGGGCGAGCACCGACAGCGGGGTGAGCACCACCGGCGAGGCGTGCACCAGGCGCAGCGGCGCCCCTCGGCGGGCCGCCTCGTCCGCCGCCCAGTCCAGGGCCGCGAGACTCTCGGGCGAACCATCGACACCGACCACCACGGGCTCGGGCATGAGGGCCTCCACAGTTGTAAGAACGCGGCCGGCCCGGTTCGCCCGGCCACACCTCCACCCTCCCCGGACCGGCGCCGCCGACCCAGGGCCCAAGGTCCCGCCGGCCGGGCCATCGGTCCCGGCCGGCGGGGGTTGCGGCGTCGCCGCGTACGGGCCCGGCGCCGGGCGTGCGGCGTCGTCCGGGCTCGCCCCTCGGCTCGCCCGGTTACCCGGCTCGCCGGTTAATCGGATGCGGCCCCGGCGCCCGGCTCCCTAGACTCGCCGCGAAGAGCCCGCCGTCCGTGAACGGCGGCGCCACCGTGACGACATGGGAAGGGGAGACATCGTGCGCGAGCAGACCGCCGCCGTCGTCGTCCCCGCGTCGCGGTTCGAGGTGATCCTGGTGTCCTCGTCCGTCCGGTGCCGGCTGCGCGCCCGACACCGGATCCTCGCGACGAACGCCTGAGGGCCCCGCGCCCTCCCGGACGGCTCACCGAGCTCCCGAGCCCCCGCTCCGCCCCGCCCTGCCCCGCTCCGCCGGGGTGCGGCCGCGTGCCCGGAGCAGGCGTGTCCCGGCCCGTTCGTCCGCCCCATCGCGCCCCGCCCTTTTCACGTGTCACACCGAAAGGCCCTGGGCCGTGCGTACCGAGAACCCCGACCTCCGTCCCACCACCGTCACCGACGCCACCGTCACCGCGACCGACACGCTCGCCGCCGTCCGCAACCTGGGCATCCTCGCCCACGTCGACGCCGGCAAGACCACCGTCACCGAGCGCGTCCTGTACCTGGCCGGCGAGATCCACCGGCGCGGGGAGGTCCACGAAGGCACGACCGTCACCGACTTCGACCCCCAGGAACGCGAACGCGGCATCACCATCAACGCCGCGGCCGTCAGCTGCTCCTGGCAGGGCCACCGGATCAACCTGATCGACACCCCGGGCCACGTCGACTTCGCGGCCGAGGTCGAACGCTCCCTGCGCGTGCTGGACGGCGCGGTCGCGGTGTTCGACGCGGTCGCCGGGGTCGAACCGCAGAGCGAGGCGGTGTGGCGCCGGGCCGACCTGCACGGCGTCGCGCGGATCGCGTTCGTCAACAAGCTCGACCGCTCCGGCGCAGACCTCGACGCCGCCGTCGCCTCCATCCGCGAACGGCTGCACCCGGTGCCGCTGGCCGTCCAGCTGCCCATCGGGGCGGAGGACGCCTTCACCGGCGTGGTCGACCTGCTGCGGATGCGCGCCCTGCAGTGGCCGGCCGGCGGCGACGGCATGGCCGAGGGCCCGGTGCCGGACGACCTCCTCACCGAGGCGCGGCACCGCCGCCGCCTGCTGGAGGAGGCGGTCGCCGAACTGCACCCGGGCGCGCTGGAGGAGTTCTGCGCCACCGGCGCCCTGTCGGCGCCGGCCCTCGCCGGCGCGCTGCGCGAACTGACCGCGAGCGGCGAGGCGGTCGTCGTCCTCTGCGGGTCCGCCTACCGCAACCGGGGCATCGAGCCGCTGCTGGAGGCCGTGGTCGCCTACCTGCCCGCCCCGTCGGACGTCCCGCCGGTGCGCGGCACCCTGGACGGCGCCGAGCAGGAACGCGCCGCCGACCCGCGGGCGCCGTTCGCCGGGCTGGTGTTCAAGGTGAACGCCGCCACCACCGGCCGGCACGCCTTCCTGCGCGTCTACGCCGGAACCGTACGCAAGGGGGACACCGTGCTGGACACCGCCACCGGCCGCACCGAACGCGTCGGACGCATCCTGCGGGTGCGCGCCGACCGGCACACCGACGTGGACCACGCCGTGGCCGGGGACATCGTCGCCGTCGTCGGGCTCAAGGGGGCGCGGGCCGGCTCCACCCTGTGCGCGCCGGCCGCGCCGCTGCTGCTGGAACCGCCGTCCGTCGCCGACCCCGTGGTCACCGTCGCGGTCGAGGCCCGCCGCTCCACCGACACCGGCCGCCTCGCCGTCGTCCTGGGCCGGCTGGTGGAGGAGGACCCGTCGCTGGTGGTGCGCGCCGACCCCGAGACCGGCCAGACCGTGCTCTCCGGCATGGGCGAACTGCACCTGGAGGTGGCCGTGGAACGGATCCGCCGCAGCCACGGGCTGGAGGTCACCGTCGGCCGTCCGCAGGTCTCCTACCGGGAGACCGTGGTGGAGGGCGTCTCCGGCTGGTCCTACCGGCACGTCAAGCAGGACGGCGGGGCGGGCCAGTTCGCCCAGGTCGTGCTGGACGTCGAGCCGCTGCCCGAGGGCGTCGACGCGGCGTGCGGGTTCGAGTTCCGCTCGACCGTCACCGGCGGCCGGGTGCCGAAGGAGTACGTCCAGGCCGTCGAGGCCGGCTGCCGGGACGCCCTGGCGGACGGCCCGCGGGCCGGCCACCCGGTGACCGGCCTGCGGGTCACGCTCACCGACGGCGCCACGCACGTCAAGGACTCCTCGGAGCCCGCCTTCCGCACGGCGGGCAGGCTGGCCCTGCGCGGCGCCCTGCGGGCCGCGGTCACCGTGGTGCTCGAACCGCTGGCGGAGGTCACCGTCACCGTGCCCGACGAGGCCGTCGGCACGGTGCTCGGCGACCTGGCCTCCCGCCGCGGCCGCGTCACCGGCTCGGCCACCCGCGGCGGCACCGCCGTCGTCACGGCCCTGGTGCCGCTGGCCGGCCTCTTCGGGTACGCGACCGCGCTGCGCAGCCGCACCCAGGGCCGGGGGACCTTCACCACGCGTGCCGCCGGGTACGCGCCGGTGACGGCGGCGTAGCGCCCCGGCCGCCCGCCCGCCTCCTTCGCGGGGGCGGGCGGGCGCGGGCCGGGGAGTGTCGGAGGCGTCCCCTACAGTCACGGCCATGACGATCCTGCTGACCGATGCCGGGCCGGCGCCCGCCGACGCCCTCCTCACCCGGATCGGCGGCCGGCCGCTGGCCCCCGCCGGCACCGGCTGGCCGACGTGCGCGACCTGCGGAGGGCCGCTGCAGTTCCTCGCGCAGATCGTGCTGGATCCCGCCGGAGCCGAGGGCAGCGGCGTACTGTCGCTGTTCGCCTGCCAGATCGACCCGGGCCGCTGCCACGACTGGAGCGCCACCTCCGGGGCCAACCGCGCGCTGCTGTTCCCCGCCGAGGGTCTGGAGCCGATACCGCTGCCCGCCCTCGACGAGGACACCGAGGAGGAGGTGCTCGTCCGGTCGACCGTCCACGCCCTCGCCCCGCACACCGAGGACGGCGACGACCACGACGCGGCCCGCGCCGCCTGGGCCGAGCGGACCGGCCTGCCCACCCGTCAGGTCCTGGGCGGTCTCGGCGGCGCGCCCGCCTGGCTCCAGGACGACGAGACCCCCACCTGCCCGGCCTGCGCCACCCCGATGCCCCTCGCCGCCCAACTCCAGGAGGGCCCCGACCCCACCGGCGCGATGAACTTCGGCTCCGGCCGCGGCTACGCCTTCACCTGCCGCCCGTGCACCCGCGCCGCCTTCCTCTGGCAGTGCTGACAGGTGCCTCCGAGGCGGGGTCGGTCGAACGGGCGGCGGGAACGTTGCTTCTCCGCGGTCCGTGCGCCTGGCCCGCCCGGGTGTCGGTCACGTCTCCAGGATCACCAGCGTGCCCCGGCTGCCGGGGCGGACCGCGTGGGGGGTGTGGGCCGCCACCCAGTACATCTCGCCCGGACCCACCGTCACCTCGGTGTCGTCCACGAGCAGCTCAAGGATGCCGTCGATGACGAACAGCGCCTCCGGGGCCTCGTGGGTCTCGACCACCACGGGGCCCCCGTCCATCCGCAGGACCTTCACGCCGGCCGTCCCCACCTGACCCAGGAGGCGGGAGTTCCACGAAGCCGGCAGCGCCGATGCCGCCTCGAACACGTTGATCAGACTCATGGCACGCCTCTCAGCAGGCCGCCCTGCCGATAACAGGACGCCCGTGGACGAAAAGTGGATACCCGGAAGCTATCCGAGTACGGGCGCCGGTTGGTCGACCGTTTGGCAAAATCAGGGGCGCACCGTCGCCCGTGTGCGGTCGGTGGTCACCGAAGGCGCCGGCCCCGCCGCGTACGCACCGCCGCCGACGCGCTCCGCGAGCAGCCGCGCCCCGTGCCCGTCACGGCCCTCGATCGTCCGGAAGGTGCGGCGGTACGCCCGCGGCCCGACGCCGATGGCGGCCCGGAGGTGCTGGCGCAGCGAGGCGCCGGTGCCCAGGCCCGAGCGGACGGCGACCAGGTCGACGGGCCAGTCGGTGGTCTCCAGGTGGTGGCGGGCCAGGTCGACCCGCTGGCGGACGAGCCACTGGCCGGGCGTGGTGCCGGTCTCCGCGCGGAACCGGCGGGTGAAGGTGCGCACGCTCATGTGGGCGCGCGCGGCGAGATCGGCCATGGTCAGCGGGTCGGCGAGGTGCCGCATCGCCCAGGCCCGGGCGGCCGCGGTGCCGGTGTCGGCGGGGGCCGGTACGGGGCGCCGGATGTACTGGGCCTGGCCGCCGTCGCGCCAGGGCGGGACGATGCAGGAGCGGGCGACCTCGTTGGCGACCCGGCTGCCGTGGTCGCGGCGGACGAGGTGCAGACACAGGTCGACCCCGGCGGCCACCCCGGCGGAGGTGAGGATGTCGCCGTCGTCGACGAACAGCACGTCGGGGTCGACCCGGGTCCGGGTGAACATGCGTTGCAGGCGGTCGGCCTCGCGCCAGTGGGTGGTGGCGGGCCGGTCGTCGAGGAGCCCGGCGGCGGCCAGGACGTAGGCGGCGGTGCAGATCCCGACGATCCGGGTGCCGGGCCGTACGGCGTCGAGCGCCGCGCGCAGCGCGTCCGGGAGCCGACCCTCCTCGCGGATCGGGCCGAGGTCGTCGGAGGGCGGGATGACGACCGTGTCGACCTCGGCGAGCAGCCGGGCGTCGCGGGGGACGCCGAGGTGGTAGTCGGCGGCGGTGCGCACCGGGCCGCCGTCGAGGCTGCACGTGGACACCGTGTACAGCGGGCGGCCGGCGGTGTCGAGGGCGGCGCCGAAGATCCGGGCGGGGATGCCGAGTTCGAAGGGGAGGACGCCGTCCAGGGCCAGAACGCCGATGTGGTGCATGGCCGGATCCTTTCACTCGATGGCCGTGGCGCCACCACCGGGGGCCGGGCCGCTCCGGCACGCTGACGATGCGTCCGGAGCACCGGGCGCACCGTCCCGAGTACCACGATGTGAGACCGACATGACCATCCACGCCCACCCCACCACCATGTGCGCCGTCTCCCAGGACACCGCCGGCGGCCCCGAGGTCCTCAGGCTCGTCGAGGTGCCCCGCCCCCGCCCGGGCCGCGGCGAGGTCCTGGTCCGCGTGCACGCCGCCGGCGTCAACCCGGCCGACTGGAAGACCCGTTCGCGCGGTGAGTTCGCCACCGGGGCCCGGCCCCCGTTCACGCTCGGTTTCGACGTCTCCGGCGTCGTCGAGGAGGTCGGCGAGGGCGTCACCGTCCTGCGGCCCGGCGCGCCGGTGTACGGGATGCCGCGCTTCCCGTACCCGGCCGGCGCCTACGCCGAGTACGTGACCGCGCCCGCCCGCCACTTCGCGCCCCGCCCGGAAGGCCTGGGCCACCTGGAGGCGGGCGCCCTGCCGCTGGCCGCGCTCACCGCCTGGCAGGCGCTCGTGGACACGGCGGACGTCCGGCCGGGCCAGCGGGTGCTGATCCATGCCGCCGCCGGCGGGGTCGGCCACCTGGCCGTCCAGATCGCCAAGGCGCGCGGCGCCCATGTGATCGGCACCGCCAGTGCCGCCAAGCACGATCTGCTGCGCTCCCTCGGCGCGGACGAACTCGTCGACCACCGCACCCGGGACGCCGCCGAGGTGGTCCGCGACGTCGACGTCGTCCTGGACCCCCTCGGAGGTGCCAACCGGGCCCGCTCGCTGCGCACCCTGCGCCGCCCGGGCGGCACCCTGGTCTCACTCCTCCCGCCCGACGCGGCCTTCCCCCGGGCCGAGGCCGAGGCGGCCGGTGTCCGCGCCGTCTTCATGCTCGTCGAGCCGGACCTCCAGGGGCTGCGCGAGATCACCGCCCTGGTCGAGTCGGGCCGTCTGCGGGTCGTCGTCGACGCCGTGTTCCCGCTGGCGGCGGCCGCCGACGCCCACCGCCTGGGCGAGCGGGGGCGCACCACGGGGAAGATCGTCCTCTCGGTGGCCCCTGAGCCCCTGAGCCCCTGAGCCCCTGAGCCCTGGGCCCGCCCGCCTGCCCACGAGCGGCCGGGGCGAGCGGCCGGGGCGAACGGCCGCCCCGCCGGGCCCGGTGCGGGGAACGGGCCCATGATGGTCCTGGTGGCGGATTCCGGCCGGCGGTACGCGGTAGGTCCGCCGTCATCGCCCCACCACCCGGTTCGTCCGTCGTTCACCCGGCGCTCGACTTTCGGAGGGGCCCCGTTGGGGGTGGGCCGGGACGGTGGTGCCGGCCTGTCAGACCGAACCCAGGGCGGACATCGTGACCGAATCGCGCGCACCCCGGTGGCGCCGTAACCTCGCTCTCCTCCTCGCCGCCGTCGCCGGACCGACACTGGTCACCGGCGCGCTCGCCGTGGCACCGGCGTACGCGGCGCCGGCGGACGACATCCGGATCAACGAGGTGGTGACGACCGGGTCGGTCAACGACTCGATCGAGCTCCACAACAAGGGCACCGCGACCGTCGACGTCTCCGGCTGGATCCTCAAGGACGACAACAACGGCTCCACCTACACGATCGCCGCGGGCACCACCCTCGCCCCGGGTGCCTTCCGGGCGTTCGACGTGCACAACTCCTTCGGCCTGGGCTCCTCCGACAAGGCGCGCCTGTACCTGCCGAACGGCACCACCCTGGTGGACAGCTTCACCTGGAGCAGCCACTCCGCGCCGTCCTGGTCGCGCTGTCCGGACGGCACCGGCGCCTTCGCCCAGGCCGCGCTGACCCTGGGTGCGGCGAACTCCTGCGGCGGTGGCGGTGGCACCCCGGTGGCCTGGCCCGGCAGCGGGACCGTCACGACCGCGGACGCCTCCAACGTGTTCGGCACGGACCTCAGCGGCCTCGCCCCGGAGGGCAATGTGCTGTGGGGCGCGCAGAACTCCGGGAAGCTGTGGCGGCTGGTCCCGAACGGCTCCGGCGGCTGGACCCCGGACACCGCCAACGGCTGGGGCTCGGGCAAGACGCTGCGCTTCACCAACGGCTCCGGCAACCCCGACAGCGAGGGCGTCACGCTCACCGACGCCGGCGCCGCGGGCGGGGTGTACGTGTCGAGCGAGCGTGACGGCGCCGTGTCCGGCACCAGCCGGCTGTCGGTGCTGCGCTACGACGTGAGCGGTACGGGCACCTCGCTGACCGCCACCAAGGAGTGGAACCTGACCTCGGCCCTGCCGGCGGTGGGCTCCAACGCCGGCCTGGAGGCCGTCACCTGGGTGCCGGACGCGGCGCTGACCGCGGCCGGGTTCAAGGACGAGTCGACGGGCGCGGCCTACGACCCGGCCGGGTACGGCGCCCACACGGGCGGCGTGTTCTTCGTCGGCGTCGAGGGCACCGGCATGGTCCACGGCTTCGTGCTCCAGGACTCCGGCACCTTCACCAAGGTGGCCTCCTTCAGCAGCGGCATGGCCGGCGTGATGGAGCTCCAGTGGGAGCCGCAGGCGGGCCGCATGTGGGTCGTCTGCGACGACACCTGCAGCGGCCAGCACCGGACCGTGCAGGTCAACGCGTCGGGCGTGTTCTCCACCGTCGCGATCTACAACCGCCCGAGCGGGATGTCGAACATCAACAACGAGGGCTTCGCGGTCGCCGCGGCCGCCGAGTGCGTCGGCGGCTCCAAGCCGGTCTACTGGGCCGATGACAGCAACACCGGCGGTCACGCGCTGCGCAAGGGCTCCATCACCTGCTGAGCACCCCGCACACCACGCGCACCCGCGGCCCCGCCGGTCCTCCGGCGGGGTCGCGGCCTTTCACGCGGTCATGCGCCGGCACACGGTCAAGCTCCTTCGCGCGGTCATGGTTCAGGGCACCCGCTTGAGCGGGGCCGTCAGCTTGCCCGTGACCACCAGGGCGAAGTCCTGAGGCCCCTTCAGCAGGTTGCGGGCGAAGACCTGGATGAGGTACTTGCCGGCCTTGGGCGTGGGGAAGCGGACGACCTCCACGTTGTTGACGCAGTCCGTGGCCAGCAGTTGGGCGGGCAGGCCGGAGTTGCCGATCTGCTTGGTGCCGTCGGGCGCCTGCACCAGGACGCTGAGGTCGTTCTGCAGCGCCCGGCCCGGCAGGTCCGTGTACGCCAGGCACAGCCGCAGCGGCATGCCCGCCGCCGCCTCGACCGTGAAGCGGACCCGGTCGCCGGTGTTGTCCAGCTGCTGGGCGGGGGCCTCCCAGTTGTCCACGAAGCTGAGCACGAGGTCAGGGTTGCCGGGGTTGGGCACGGTCGTGGGCAGGTGGACGGCACCGAATCCCTGCTGGAAGTGCGGGTTGTCGGCGGCCGCGTCCTGGCCCGTCAGCGTCTTGGTCCCGTTGATGAGGGTGGCCTTGAGCAGGGCGGCGCTGGGCCTGGCCTGCCGCACCTTGACGTAGTACTCGCGGACCAGCGCGGCGCACCCCGCGACCAGCGGCGTGGCCATGCTGGTGCCGCCCATGAAGGCGTACTTGGTGTTCGCGTGCAGGCCCCAGAAGTGCCTCGGCGGTGCGGCGGCCGAGCGCGCCGAGAGGATGTCGGTGCCGGGGGCGACGAGGTCGGGCTTGACCCGCCAGTCGTCGCAGGGGCCGCGGCTGCTGAACGCGGCCAGCCCCTGCGGGTCGCCGGAGACCTTCTCGTCGGCGATCGGCGGGTCGGGGAAGGGCTGGCCCTCCTGCCAGTCACCCCAGGTGATGCCTCCGCCGGTCGGTC
This sequence comes from Kitasatospora sp. NPDC004240, assembly GCF_053603215.1. Lineage (NCBI taxonomy): Bacteria > Bacillati > Actinomycetota > Actinomycetes > Kitasatosporales > Streptomycetaceae > Kitasatospora > Kitasatospora sp. NPDC004240. The sequence goes on from NZ_JBSGFD010000002.1 coordinate 88,731, forward strand.
CGTCGGTCCGGCTGGTGCGGGAGGCGCCGACGGTCAGCGCGTTCTTGCTCGACCCGGGGGACTCCACGGAGAGCCAGTCGACGAACCCCGGCTGGGAGCGCAGGCGCACCGCCGCCGTGCCGGAGTTCCCGGCGGCGATGATGATCAGCATGTCGCGGCGGCGACGCACGAACGCGTCGACGTCGTCGGAGTTGGCGGTGTACGCGGCCTCGGTCTCCGCGCCCCAGCTGTTGTTGTGGATGCGGGCGCCGGCCTGGAACGCGGGCTCGAAGAGGTCCTCCAGGGACAGCGGCAGGCCGCCGAGGTTCCCGGCCGCGTCCATGACGGACTGGAAGTACAGCTTCGCCTCGGGGGCGACGCCCCGCAGGGCGCCCGAGGAGGCCGAGCCGTCGCCGAGGATGGAGCCGGACACGTGGGTGCCGTGGCCGTGCGGGTCCGAGGTGTCGCCGGGCCGGCCCAGCGCGACCGCGTCGACGACGCGGCCGGCGAAGTCCGGGTGGGTGGCGTCCAGCCCGGTGTCGGCCACCGCGACGATCTGGCCGTTGCCGCGGAACGGCAGGTCGGCGGTGCCGGGGTTGCCGTTCGCGGTGACGCCCATCAGGACGCGGGCGACGTCGTTCAGCAGCCGCGGCGGCACGTACTGGCTCATCTCTGCGACGCCCGGGACCTGCTTGATCTCGTTCTCCAGCGGCGAGCCGGCGGGCAGCCGGATGCGCAGCCGGCGTCCGCCCTCCGCGAGGATCGTCGTGTCGGGGTCGTCCACCCGGGCCGCGATCCAGCCGCGGACGGACGGGCGCACGGCCTCGTCGGTCACCACGAGGTCCCAGGTGCGGGCGGTGGGTTCGGCCTCCGCCGCTTCGGCGGCCTCGGGCCCGCCGCCTCCCTCGGCCACGGCGCCGGGCCCGCCGCCCGGCTCGGCGGCCGCGAGCCGCACCGGGGCGGCCAGCCGCGGGCCGTAGCGCTCGACGGATTTGACGAAGGGTAGGTTGACCACGGCCTCCGCCTGTTCGGGAGTCGCCGTCACCAGGTACGCGCGTGAGGGGAACGCCTGCTGCAGCACCGTGCCGGTGGCGCGGATCTGCTCCCGGTAGGCCTCCAGCAGCGGCTCGCCCAGCCGCAGCACCCACTGACCGGGTGTTCCCGGGTCGAGCGGGATGGCCTCGGCCTCGGGCGCGGCCTCCGCCGAGGCGAAGGCGGCGGAACCCGGCGCGGCGATCAGCGAACGGGCCAGCGCCGAGGAGTCGGCCTGGCCGTTCCCGTCGAGCCGGTCGACCGTCAGACCGGCCTCCTCCAAACGCGGCAGGTCGTTCTCCTCGGCGTCACCGACGACGAAACTCCCGGTGGACGAGGCGTTTCCCAGGATGCCCAGCGCCGCGGCTTCCTCGGATTCATGCATGTAGTAGGCGATCACACGCATGGGCAATCGCCCCCTTCCGGAGCGCAGGAATATGTTGAAGAGTTGAGGACAGGGGAATCGAATTCCGTCGGCCGAGACCAGCCGCAGGCATATGCACTCTCAATGTACCGCCGATGTGCGGAATAAACTCCACCGAAAGGAGCTGCGGGCTGCGGGAAGTGACCATTCGTAATCAAATGTTCGGCGGTATTCCTTATCGGTGATTTGCCATCCGGCAGGACGATGGGTCGGACTGTCCGTTCCTCGGCGGAATGCGGATCGATCGTCACACCGACCCGCGCGACGCACCATCGCACGAGGGGCCGGGGCCCGTCGCACCTCCGGTCCCGCCCCGTGGTCCTCCCGGCGGGGCCCGCCCGCCCCGCGGCCCGCCCGGCCGCGGCGGCCGGATCCGGATACGCTGAGCGGGGAGGCCCTGGGCCACCGGCGGTGGGGGTGGGAGCCGGTCACACCGTGCGGAGGTGCGAGGTGGCGGAGGAAGCGGAACCCCGGTCGCGCCGGGGCGCCCGAACGGCGGCCGCGGCCTTACGGCGGCTCCCCTTCACGCTCGCCACCGCCGCCGTGATCCTGATCGTGGGCCTGGCCGTCGGCGGGCTGTGGGACCCCGTGTCCGACCGCTCCTGGTACCCGGACGTCGCGTACGGCCTGCCCTCCTTCGAACAGGGGCACTGGTGGACGCTGCTCATCGGGCCGGCGTTCTGCGCGACGCCGCTCGAATACCTGCCGGTGCTGGTCGGGCTGGTCGTGCTGGCCGGCCTCGCGGAGCTGCGGATGGGCACCCGCCGGGCCGCCGCCGTGACGGCCGCCGGCCAGCTCGGCGCCGTCCTGCTGGCCGCGGGGCTGCTCGCCGTGCTGCGGCACACCTCGTGGTCCTGGGCCGAGGACCTGGCCCGGCTGCGGGACGTCGGCATCTCGGCGGGCTTCCTGTGCGCGGGCGCGGTGGCGACCGCGACCCTCGCCTCGCCGTGGCGCCAGCGCCTGCGGCTGGCGCTCCTCGCGTACACCGGGGTGGCCCTGCTGTACCTCGGCGGACTGAACGACCTGGAGCACGCGCTGGCCGTCGGCGGCGGACTGGCGGCGACCCACTGGCTGCGCGTGCCCGGCGCCGCGCCCGCCTCCGGCCGTCTGGGCCGGCGCGAGTGGCGGCTGCTGGCGACGGCCGGGCTGCTCCTGGTCGCGGCCGTCCTGGTGGTGGTCCGGCTGGTGCCCAGCCGCAGCCCGGTCGGTGACACGGCGGGGCTGGGCGACCCCTGGTGGCAGGTCCTGCTCTTCCTGCTGGTGGTCGCGCTGCTGGTCAACGGGCTGCGCCGGGGCAGCCGTACGGCCTGGCGCTGGAGCGTGCTGCTGTGCCTGCTGAACGTCCTGCTGGGCCTGCTCGTCGCGGTGGTGTACGTGATCGGCAAGGCCCTCGACGAGGAGGTGACCGTCACCGGCGCCGCGGTCTTCGTCCCCACGGCGGTCATCTGGACGGCGGAGCTCGTGGTGCTGCTCGCCGGACGGGACGCCTTCCGGGCCCGCCGGGGGAGGGCTCGTCGGGGGAGGGCGCGCGCGCAGGCCGGGGCCGTGGACGCGGATCCGCGGGAGCGGGCGGCGCGGGTGCTGGAACGCGAGGGCGGCGCCAACCTCTCCTGGATGACCACCTGGCCGGACAACTCCTACTTCTTCCCCGCCGACCACTCCTTCCCCGCCGACCAGGGCCCCGACGGCTCCGGCGGCGGGGCCCACGACCGTGTTCCCGCCGGTGCCCCCGGTGCCGCCGGGGGCGATCCCGGCAGCGATCCCACGGGCGGCCCCGACGAGGGCTACCTCGCCTACCGGGTGCACGCCGGCGTCGCGGTCGCGCTGGGCGACCCGGTGGGCGCGGCGGACGGCCGGGCCCGTTCGATCACCGGCTTCGCCGGGATGTGCGACCACGCGGGGCTGGTCCCCTGCCTGTTCTCGGCCACCCCCCGGGCCGTCGAGACCGGTGACCGGCTCGGCTGGCGGTCGGTCCAGGTCGCCGAGGACACCGTGATCGACCTGCCCGACCTGGAGTTCCGCGGCAAGGCCTGGCAGGACGTGCGCACCGCCCTCAACCGGGCGAAGAAGGAGGGCGTCGAGTACCGGCTGGCCGCCCTCGCCGAGGAGCCCCGCCAGGTGCTGGCCCAGGTGCGAGGCATCTCCGAGGAATGGGTCGGCGACATGGGCCTGCCGGAGATGGGCTTCACCCTCGGCGGCGTCGAGGAGGCCCTGGACCCCCGGATGCGGGTCGGCCTGGCGCTCGGCGCCGACGGCCACGTCCACGGGGTCACCTCGTGGATGCCCGTGTACGCGGGCGGCGCGGAGCGCGTACCGCACGGCTGGACGCTGGACATGATGCGCCGGCGCCACGACGGCTTCCGGCCGGTCGTCGAATTCATGATCGCCTCCAGCTGCCTGGCGCTGCGGGAGGACGGCGCACGGTTCCTCTCGCTCTCCGGCGCGCCGCTCGCCCGTACCGGCCCGGTCTCCGCGCCCACCGTCCTGGACCGCATCCTCGACCAGCTCGGCGGCGCCATGGAGCCGTACTACGGGTTCCGCTCGCTGCACTCCTTCAAGGCGAAGTTCCGGCCGCGCCACGAACCGCTCCACCTGATCTACCGCGACGAGGCCGACCTGCCGAGGATCGGCGTCGCCCTGCTGCGCTGCTACCTGCCCACCGCCACCGTGCGTGACCTGCTGACCGCGCCCGCGCGGCGCGGCTGACGGGAAGGGACCGGCCGTGCGCCCCTCCGAAGCAGCCGAGGTCGAGGTCAACGTCATCGCCCCGCACGGCTACGGCCTCTGGATGGTCGGCGCCTTCGTCCTCACCTTCCTGGGCACCCGCGCGGTCACCCGGATGATCCGGGCCGGCCGCGGGCCGTTCCGCGACGTCTCCGTCGGCGGCACCCACGTCCACCACCAGGTGTACGGCATCTTCGCGATGCTGGTGGCCGGTGCCATCGAGTTCGCCTACCGCCCGGGCACGCCCGGGGCGCAGATCCTGGCCGTGATGTTCGGCGCGGGCGCGGCCCTCGCCCTCGACGAGTTCGCCCTCTGGCTGCACCTGGAGGACGTCTACTGGGCCCGCGAGGGCCGCAAGTCCATCGACGCGGCCTTCCTGGCCGGGGCGGTCGGGCTGCTGCTGGTCGCCGGGTTCAACCCGTTCTCCGACGTCGGCCCGGGGCTCTCCGGCCACCTCGTCTTCGCGGCGGGGATGCTGATCAACCTGGCCCTGTGCGTCATCGCCATCCTCAAGGGCAAGACCGCCCTCGGCGTGATCGGCCTGATGGTGCCCCTGGTCAGCGTCTTCGCCGCCGGCCGGCTGGCCAAACCCGGCTCCCCGTGGGCCCGCTGGCGCTACCCGCCGGACTCCCGCAGGGACGCCCGCGCCCGCCGCCGCTACCCGCCCGACCGCCGCACCCGCCTGGACGCCCTCAAGGACTTCGTCGGCGGGACACCGCACCACTGATGCCGCGTACGGCGGTGGGCGGGTACGGCGGGGCGGACGGGCCCGAGGGGGCGGGCCTCAGATCTCCTTGACGAAGACGATGGCGTCGGTCCGGTCCGTGGTGGCCGGGTCGAGGGCGAAGTAGGTGTGGTCGGCCGGGATCCGCGGGGCCGGGGTCGCGTCGAGGGCCGCGGAGAGGCGTACTGGGTCGATCACGGCGCGCGGGTGGGGGAGGGCGGACAGCAGCCCTTCGAGGGTGTCCGGGGCGGGCACGTCGGCGCCGCGGGTGCCGAAGGTGGTGGCGGCGAAGGCGTACCGGTCGCCCAGCCGGGTCGCGAGGACGGCGCCCGCGCTCGACCACTTCAACGGCTGCCCGCCGAACCGGATCCTGCTCCGGTCACGCTGCAGGAGGCGGTTGTGGGCGAAGGCGAGGGTGGGCCCGCGTCCGGTCTCACGGCGGACGATCGCGTCCAGGTTGTCGGCCATCATCGCGCCGCGCAGGCCCATGATCGTGTCGAAGCGGTCGGGTGCGGTGCCGGCCAGGCCCGCGTGGTAGCGCAGCAGGCCGGTGGCGGTACGGGCGTACAGCTCGGCGTGCCACAGGTCCTCGGGGGAGGTGAGCTCCGCCAGGTCGGGGGCGTGCGTGGTGAGCAGCACGTGCAGGTCGTCGGCGATCAGGCGCAGCTCCGCCGCCTCGGGGGTGCGGCCGACCGAGCGGGCGGGATTCATCAGGGCGTCCGGGGCGGTCCAGCGCTCCTCGGCGCCGAGCAGCTCCTCGATGGCCGCCCGCCCGTGCGGCAGGTCGAGGCGGGCGGCGGCCAGGTAGTCGTACAGGGCGGTCAGCGCCGGGCCGGGCGAGGCGGCGCCGGTCATCTCCAGGGGCCCGTCGATGCCGTAGAAGCGCAGCCGCTCCTCGGCGGGGCGGCCCTCGTTGTGGCCGCGCATCCAGCGCAGCAGCTCCCGGTTGCCGGCCGCGGCGCCGAAGCCGTGGCTGAAGCCGCGGCTCATCGCCTCGTCCAGGCTCCCGGCGCCACCGGCCACGTACGCGTCGGCGGTCAGCGCCGCCAGGCAGTCGCTCTCGATGGCGATCGAGCGGTAGCCCTCGTGCTCGACGAGGTGGCGGAAGAGCTCGTTGCGCAGGTCGAGGAACGCCTCGACGCCGTGGGTGGGTTCGCCGAGGCCGAGCAGGCGGATGGTGGGGGACAGGAGCGCGGAGAGGGCGCCGCCGCCGAAGGGGCGGGCGGCGTCCTGGATCGATGCCGTCATGACCTCAACCGTATCGTTGAAGCCTCAGTGTAAACTTTTCCGGCATTTCCGTGGATGGCGAAGGGGAAAGTTTAAAAGTGCGGCTGAGACCCGTCGACCTGGCGCGCGAGCACGGCCTGTCCACGCAGGCGGTGCGCAACTACGAGGACGCGGGGATCCTCCCGCCGTCCGCCCGCTCCCCGCACGGGTACCGCGCGTACGGCCCGCGCCACTCGGCCGCCCTGCGGACCTTCCTCGCGCTGCTCCCCGCCCACGGCCACGCCACCGCCTCGGCGATCATGCGCGCGGTGAACGACGGGGCCCTCGACGAGGCGCTGCGCCTGATCGACGCCGGCCACGCCCGGCTGGCCGAGGACCGGAGCACCCTGGAGGCCGTCACGGCGGCCCTGGAGGACCTGGCGGACGCGCCCGACCCGTCCGGCGTACCCGGTGTGCCAGGCGGGGCCGACGTCGCCGGGGAGCCGGCGGTGACGTTCATCGGACCGCTCGCCCACCGCCTCGGCCTGCGCCCGGCGACCCTGCGCACCTGGGAACGGGCCGGGCTGACCCTGCCCCGGCGCGACCCCCGCACCGGCTACCGCGTGTACACCCCCGCCGATGTGCGTGACGCCCTGCTCGCCCACCAACTGCGCCGCGGCGGGCACGGCCTGGAACAGATCGCCCGGATCCTCGACCGGGTACGTACCGCCGGCGGGCCGGAGCCGCTGCGCGCGACGCTGCACGAATGGCGCGCCCGTCTGACCGCGCGCGGCCGCGCGATGCTGACGGGCGCGGCCGCCCTCGACGCCTACCTGCGGGAGTTCCCGGACGCCTGACCGCTCGGCGCCTGACCGCTCAGCGGGTGGGGCCGCCCGGCATCGCCGTGGCCGCCGCCGTCCGGGCGCGGGCCCGCTCGATCTCGTTGATGTGGCTCTCCGTCCACTCCCGCAGCGCCGCGATCGGCTCGGAGAGGCTGCGGCCCAGGTCCGTCAGGTCGTACTCGACCCTGGGTGGGATGGTCGGGTGCACGGTGCGGGTCAGGAACCCGTCCGCCTCCAGAGCGCGCAGCGTCTGGGTGAGCATCTTCTGCGAGACGCCCTCGATGCGCCTGCTCAGGTCGGTGTAGCGCAGTGTGCCCCCGGCCAGGGCGTCGATCACCAGGACCGTCCACTTCCCGGCGATGTGGTCGAGGACCTGACGCGTCGGGCACTTCGCGGAGTTGACGTCGGCCGGCAGTCCGGAGGATTCCACCGTGGTCTTCATGGAGGGAGAGTAACGCACTATTAAGTGCCTTCTTCCTCGCGGAGACTGACTCTCCGATAGTGAGTGCCATGAACACCACGCAGCAGCGGCTGTCCGTCGCCGAAGCCATCCGTACCCGTCGCACCGTCCGCCACTACCGGCCGGACCCCGTCCCGGACGCCCAGCTCACCGCACTGCTCGAACTGGCCGTCGAGGCGCCCACCAGCTTCAACCTGCAGGCCCGGTCGGTCGTCGCGGTGACCGGCGAGGAGGGCCTGGCCGCCCTCACCCGGGCCACCGGCGGCCAGCCCCAGCCGCAGGAGGCACCCGTCGTCCTGGTCTTCGTCGCCGAACCGCAGTCCTGGCGCCAGGACCCCACCGACATCCACGAGGACGCCCGCCGGAACGTCGCCTGGACCGAGGAGTTCATCACCGCGTTCTCCGCCGCCGCCCGGGAGTTCCACGAGGACCTCGACCGGCGCGGCCTGCTCCGCGAGTACGCGGTGAAGGACGCCATGATCGCCGCGTCCTTCGTCATGCTCGCCGCCACCGAGATGGGACTCGCCACCTCCCCGATGAACGGCTGGGACGAGGACCAGGTCAAGAAGGCCATCGGCATCGACGGCCGGGACGACCTGGCCATCGCCCTCCTGCTCTCCGTCGGCCACGGGGCCGAGACCCGCCGCCACCCGGGCCGCCGCCCCCTGCGCCGCAACGTCTTCCGCGAGCGCTACCCCGCCACCGCACGGCCCTGAACCGGCCCTTGCCGGTACGCGGCCGCGCCTTTGGGCCCGCGCCGTCCGTGCCCCTGGCCGCGCCCCCGGAAAACCAGGGGCGCGGTCTCCCGGTGCCGTGCTACGGTCGGGCCGTCCCGATGGGACGGGAACTTCGAGGGAGACAGGGAGGTGAGATCGTGGCCGCGGTGAGGACCGCTGCGCCTGTGCTGCGCGGCGCCCGGACGACCGATCTCATCTCCCGGGCCCCGGCCTCCTGACCCTCCGCACCCGTCGCCGCGTCCACCCGTCCCGTACGGGGCGGCCGCCCGACCCGTGCCGTCGACGTACGCCGGGGCCCTTCCTCCGAAGGGTTTCTCACCATGCGTTCCTCCACCACCTCCTGGCACACCCGCGCCGAGACCACCGCGGACATCCCCGCCGTACGGGCGCTGACGCTCGCCGCGTTCGGGCGCGCGCACGAGGCCGAACTCCTCGACGGGCTGCGGCTCGACGAGGCGTGGATCGACGGGCTCTCCGTCGTCGCCACCGACCCGGCCGACCCCGACGGCACCCCCGTCGGACACGTCGTGCTCACCCGCGCGTCCATCGACGACCTCCCGGCCCTGGCCATGGGCCCGGTCTCCGTACACCCCGACCACCAGCGCTCCGGCGCCGGCTCCGCGGCCGTACGGGCCGGGCTCGACACCGCCCGGGCCAGGGGCGAACGCTACGTCTTCCTGCTCGGACACCCGACGTACTACCCGCGGTTCGGCTTCGTCCGCGCCTCGGCCCACGGCCTGCGGCTGACGATCGACGCCCCCGACGAGGCATGGATGGCCCTCGCCCTCGACCCCCGTCACCCCCTCCCGCCCGGCACGGCCCACTGGGCCACCGCCTTCGGCATCTGACCGGACCCCCGGGGCCGCCGCCCCCTCGCGCGGCGGCGGCCCTCCCGAAGCACCACACCGCAGCCGAACTGTCCGACCCGTTCCGTCAGTTAGGGAGCGGACCGCTTGCTCCGAGGCCGCCGCGTTCGTGGGGAAGGCCGGGGTGCCGGACCGGATGTGATGGCGGATGCTTCGTTGGCATACGGTGGGCGGATGATTCAGGGGGTGGACGGCGTGGTGCGGACCGTGCCGCGGGAGCAGCGGGCGAGGGGGCGGCATGCCGCCCGGCGGGACAAGGACCAGGGCGGCCCGGCCCGTTCGTCCTTGCTGATGGCCGTCGGCACCGTGGTGTCACGGGCGACCGGGCTGATCCGTCAGGTGCTGCAAGGCGCGGCGCTGGGGACGGGGTTGCTGGCCAGTACGTACAACACGGCGAACACGGTGCCGACGAGCCTGTACACGCTGTTGATCGGGGGTGCGCTCAACGCCGTGCTGGTACCGCAGTTGGTGCGGGCCAGGGCGACGCAGCCCGACGGCGGGCGTGCCCACGAGCAGCGCCTGGTCACGCTCGTGGTGTGCGTGCTGGGCGTGGGTACGGCGCTCGCGGTGTGGGCGGCGCCGCAGATCGTCGGCCTCTACATGCGGGACACCCCGGACGGTCACGAGTCCTTCGAGCTGACCGTGACCTTCGCGCGGTTCCTGCTGCCGCAGATCTTCTTCTACGGCCTGTTCGGCATCTACGGACAGGTGTTGAACGCGCGCGAGAAGTTCGGCGCGATGATGTGGACCCCGGTGCTGAACAACGTCGTGCTGATCGGCATGTTCGCCGCCTACCTGGGGCTGATGACGGTCCCGGACCGGGTGGAGGACATCACCGCCGACCAGGTGCGCCTGCTGGGGATCGGGACGACGGCGGGGATCATCGTGCAGGCCCTGGCGCTGATCCCGTTCGCCCGGGCGGCCGGCTTCCGGCTCCGGCCCCGGTTCGACTGGCGGGGGACCGGCCTCGGCGGGAGCGTCCACGCCGCGAAGTGGACGCTGCTGTTCGTCCTGGCCAACCAGGTCGCCCTGACCGTGGTCACCAACTACGCCAACGCCGCCGACCAGGAACTGCCCGAGGCCGGAGTGGGCTACTCCGCCTACACCTACGCGCAGACCATCTGGATGCTGCCGCAGTCGATCGTCACGGTGTCCCTGGTGACGGCGCTGCTGCCGCGCATGAGCCGGGCCGTCGCCGAGGGGCGCATCCCGGACCTGCGCGCGGACCTGGCGCGGGCGCTGCGGATCAGCGGCGTGATTATCGTGCCCGCTGCCTTCCTCCTCCTCGCCCTCGGACCGCAGATCGCCTCGCTGCTCTTCGGCCACGGCGCGGCGGACGACGACTCGGTCCGCCCCCTCGGCCAGATGCTCCAGGCCCTCGGCCCCGGGCTCATCCCGTTCTCCGCCCAGTACCTGCTGCTGCGCGGCTTCTACGCCTTCGAGGACACCCGCACCCCGTTCCTCATGGCCGCCTGGATCGCGGCGGTCGACATCGCCCTGGCCACCGCCTGCCACCTGCTCCTGCCGGCCCGCTGGGCGGTGGTCGGCATGGCCGGTGCCTACACCCTCTCCTACGCGGCCGGACTCGCACTCACCGCGCGCCTGCTGCGCCGCAGGCTCGGCGGCCGGATCGACGACGGAGGCCTACGTCGAACGTACGGGAAGCTGCTCTGCGCCGCGGTCCCGGCCGCGGGACTGGGCTGGGCGGTGGCGCGCGCGTGCGGTCGGACGGGACCGGGCACCTGGCCCACCGCCACGGCGCTGGCCGCCGGAACGCTCGCCACGGTCCTGGGGTACCTCGTCCTCGCCCGGCTGCTGAAGGTCGAGGAGCTGCGCCGCCTCCCCGGGATGCGCTGAGGCGGGGCGCGCTGAGGCGGGGCGCGTTGGGGCCGGGACGCACCGAGGCCGGGCGGCGTTCAGGCCCGGGCGGGCGGCCTCGCGCCGCGGGCTCCGGTCAGGAGGCCGCGGCGGAACCGTCGAGGGAGGAGGCGAAGGCGGCCAGGGCGGTGAAGTCGTCCTGTCGCAGGCCGATCCTGGGGTTGACGTGGTGGAGCAGGGCCCGGGTGGGGTGGGTGGCGGTGATGTGGGCGTGGTCGGCGTCGGTCTGCTCGTCGTCCACCCAGGCGAACGGCCGGCCGTCGGCGTACGCCATGAGCGGTTCGCACTTCCAGTGCACCCCGTCCGGGCGCTCGCGGAACAGGGCGTCGCCGAAGTCGACGAACGGCAGCCGGGGCAGGCCCAGGACCGGGCCGATCAACTGGTTCGCCCGCCCCATCCAGGCGCTCGCCCAGCACAGCTCGTACAGCTCGTCCCCGAGGGCCAGCAACTCCTCGCCGTGCCCGGGGTCGAGCCACACCGTCCGCGGCAGCGCGTACGACCGCCGCCCGCCGGTGACCGGGAGCTTCCGTGCCGCGGAGGGGACGTGGACGGTGGTGTAGGCCGGCGGGCAGGTGCCGCCGAGCGCCGCGTACGGGTTGAGCGGTCCGTCGATGTCCAGGAACAGCAGTGGCCGCTGACGCATGATCCCCCCGTGATGCAGTCGCCCGGTCCCCGCAGGGTAGCCGGGCGGGGTGGCGCGCGCTACGACCCGGGGCGTCCCGGATGGCGCCGGCTCCGGCCGTGCCTGCCCTCGGGGGCAGGAGATCTTGCGGCTGACGTCCCTCCAGGTGGCACCCTCCCACCGGCCAGTGCCGAAGAATCTCCTGTCCCAGCCGCCGGGCACCCCGACTCAGCCTGTGCCGCCGGAGCGAAGTAAGGTCCGGTCAGGTGAAGGGGGATCATGTGGAACGGGCGCGAGTTCTGCTGCTGGACGCGGCTCCCGGCGAACTGCTCGACCGGGAGCTGGAACGGTTCCTCGGCCACGGGCTGGCCGTCACGCTGAACCTCCGGCGGGTCGCCGACCGGGCCGCGGCGCGGGAGGCCTGGGCCGGCCGGGTGGACCTCGCCGACTTCGACGCCTTCGACGAGGAGGCGCTGATCCGCGCGTGCGTCCGGGACGGCATCGGCTACCACGCCCTCAAGTCCCGGGCCGGCGTCCCGCTGCGCGCCGCGTTCCTCACCGCCGCGACCGACCCCGCACTCGCCAACCGCCTCCGGGTGATCGGCCGGGCCGGCGCGGGCACCGACCACGTGGAGGCGCCCGCCGCCGCCCGCCACGGCGTCACCATCACCCACACCCCGGGCTCCAACGCCGCCGCGGTCGCCGAATTCGCCCTGGCCCAGCTGCTCACCCTGACCCGCGACCTCCCCGCGTACAACGAGGCCGCACACCGAGGCCGGTGGAGCACGCCGACAACCCCGGCGGTGGAACTGTCGGAGCTGACCCTGGGCATCGTGGGCCTGGGCCGGATCGGCCTGGCCCTGGCCGAACGGGCGGGCGCGCTCGGCCTGCGGGTGCAGGGCCTCCGGAGGAGCCCGGCCGAGGGCCGGGTGCGGCGGGCCGAGTCCCTCGCCGCACTGCTGGCCACCAGCGACGTGGTCTCCCTGCACGTCCCCCTCACCCCGCGGACCCGCGGCCTGATCGGACGGGCGGAGCTGGCGCTGATGCGGCCCGGGTCGATCCTGCTGAACACCGCCCGCGGCGGGATCGTCGACGAGCAGGCGCTGGCCGACGCGCTGCGCGACCCCGACCATCCGCTCGGTGCCGTCGCCGTCGACACCTTCGAGCACGAGCACGCGGCCTTCGCCTCACCGCTCTTCGGCCTGCCGAACGCCCTGCTCACCCCGCACGTCGCCGGGATGACGAGGGCCGCCATGGCCACCGCGGCCCTCCGCTGCGCCGACCACATCGCCGCCCTGCTGGCCGGCCGAACGGACGGCGTCCCCGTGGCGACCGCCTGACCCGGCCCGGAAGCCGGCCCGGAAGCCGGCCCGGAAGCCCGGCCCGGAAGCCGCCGCGATACCCGTGCCGGCCCCGAGGACGCCGCGACACCCGTGCGCGGCACAAGGCGGCCCGGCCGTGCTCGGGGGTTCACGGCCGGACCGCCTTCCCTCCCAGCGTGCGGCCGCCCGCACCCCGGCGCCCAGCGGACTGCGCCACGTGGAGGACCCGATGACCCGTCAGGGGTGCGGCCAGGACTCGCATCAAGATCGCCCGGAAACGGTCCGGCTCGTGCCCGGCGCTCAGTCCGAGCTGAACCACAGCAGCCCCCGGGACCGTCCGGCGCGATCACCGGCACCCAGGCCTCGTCCGCCTCGCGGATCCGGCTCTCGTCCAGGCGCAACTCTCGTGGGCCGCCCGCCCGGAGCTCAACGTCATTTCCCCGCGGTCCCGAGCCATCGCAGCGTTTCGACCAGTTCCGCGCCGAAGGCCTCGCAGAGCCCGATCAGCTCCCGGCCCGTGGCGGTGTCGGGCAGAGCCGCCCCCGGTGGCAGTTCGCGCAGGCCCTCCTCGCAGGCCAGCTCGACGACGAGCCCGCGGGAGGCCAAGTAGCCGAGGCCGCGACCGCGGACGGGCTCCGGCAACGAGGTGAGGTACCGGCGGCGGGCCTCCTCCGCCGGGTGCGGGCGGAACGAGTCCTCGACCAGGTCGTCCAGGTACCCCGCCATCTCACGCGGTCCGTCCATGACGTGGCCGAACCTGTCGGCGTCCGATGCCGTCGACGGCCCCGGCTCCGGATCGGCCAGCTCCTCGCCGAACACCAGCAGCCGGCTCAGGGCCTCCAGCTGGACGAGCTCCCGCACCTCCGGATCCACCTCGGAGTCGAACAGCGGGGCACGGCGGAGTGCGGCGACGGCCTCCCCGTACCGCGCCTCGGACCGTCCGCCGGGAGCCGCGGCCGCGAGGTCGAACAGCGACTCCACCACGGCGAGGTCCACTCCCCATGCCGCGTCCATGTCGCACCCGAACAGCGGCGCCCGCAGCCGCCACAGCGCCAGCGCGGACGCCCGCCGCCGAAGGAGGTACACCCGCGCCCGGTCCGTCGTTCTCATGGGCAGACGGTAGCCAGTGACCCCCGCAGGGCACCACCGGCCCTGCGGTCCCGCCGGGCGAGGGGGCGCTCGATGAGCCGGTCGGCCGCCTTGGCCCGGGCGCACCTCCCTCGTAATGTTCGTGTACTACAACGTCTTTGACGCGCGATCGGACGGATCGGGCGAGTCGGGCGCGATGCGGAGGAGGACGGGCATGGGTGTGCGGCCGGGGCGGCGTGGGGTGCTCGGTGGGGCGGCCGCGGGGGCGCTCGCCGTAGTCCTGCCCGCGGGCGGGGGCGCTTCCGCGCGGGGCGCGGGCGGTGGCGTGGCGGCGGTCGACCGGCGGCTGCGCGCCCTTGAGGAGGAACACGGCGCGCGGCTGGGCGTCTTCGCGTACGACACCGGCTCCGGTAGGACGGTGACGTACCGGGCGGACGAGCCGTTCCCGATGTGCTCGACGTTCAAGACGATCGCGGTGGCCGCGGTGCTGCGGGACCTCGACCGTGACGGTGCCTTCCTGGCCGAGGTGATCCACTACACGGCGGAGGACGTCACGGGGTCGGGCCACGCCCCCGTCACCGGGCGGCCGGAGAACCTCGCCGAGGGCATGACCGTCGCCGACCTGTGCGCGGCCGCCATCCGGTACAGCGACAACGCGGCGGCGAACCTCCTGCTGCGCGAGCTCGGCGGCCCGCAGGCGGTGACCCGGTTCTGCCGCTCCATCGGGGACGGGGTCACCCGGCTCGACCGGTGGGAGCCCGCCCTGAACTCGGCGGAGCCGGGCCGGGTGACCGACACCTCGACCCCGCGCGGCATCGGCCTGACCTACGCCCGGCTCACCCTCGGGAACGTCCTGGACGCGCCCGGACGCGAGCGGTTGACCGGGTGGCTGCGGGGCAACACGACCGGCGGCGCGCGCCTGCGCGCGGGTCTGCCCGGGGACTGGACCGTCGGGGAGAAGACCGGCACCGGCGCCTACGGCACCACCGATGACGTGGGCGTCGCCTGGCCGCCCGGCCGGAGCCCGGTCGTGATGGCGGTCCTGTCCACGAAGCACGAGGCCTCCGCCGCCGCGGACGAGCCGCTGGTCGCCGGCGTCGCCGCGCTACTGGCAACGGAGTTCGGCGACCGCCGACGGCCCTGAGAGGCGCGCACACTCGTGATCTAGGGTGCTGCCGTGACCGGCACCGCGCAGCGTCCGCTGCTCTTCCTCGACGTCGACGGCCCGCTCATCCCGTTCGGCGGGCCGCCCCAGGAGTACCCGACCTTCGCGGCGGAACCCGAAGCCCTGGACCCCGAAGCCCCGGGCGTCGGAGCGATCCCGGGGGCCGGGGCCGGGGCGGGGGCCAACCCGCTGCTGGCGAGGCTGGATCCCGGGCACGGGCCGCGGCTGGCGGCGCTGCCGTGCGAGGTGGTCTGGGCCACCACCTGGATGGAGGACGCCAACGACTGCCTAGCGCCTCGGCTCGGCCTGCCGCGGCTGGAGGTGGTGGACTGGCCGGAGCCGTCCGAGCTCGACGACCGGGACGCGCGCCGCGGGCTGCACTGGAAGACCCGGGCGCTCGTCGGCCGGGCGGCGGGCCGGCCCTTCGCCTGGGTCGACGACGAGCTCACCGACGCCGACCGGTCCTGGGTCGCCGCCCACCACCCCGGACCGGCCCTGCTCCACCGCGTCGACCCCCGACGCGGTCTGACCGCCGCCGACTACGAGGCCCTCGACACCTGGCTCCGGCACCCGTCCTGACAGCCGATCGGGAAGACCGGGAAGACCGGGGAGACCGCGGAGGAACTGATCGCGGAGGAGGGTAAGCGGTTTCGGCCTCACCCGGGCTCTAGAGGGGTGAGGAGGTGCTCATGGGAGACAGGAAGATCGACCGGGACGAGGAGTTCCGGTCCTTCATCGTCGGGGCCTGGCCCCGGCTGATGCGAACGGCCTACCTGCTGGCGGGGGAGCGGTACGCGGCCGAGGACCTCGTGCAGTCCGCGGCGGAGAAGGCGTGCGCGGCCTGGGGGAGGGTACGGCGGGCCGACGACCCGTACGCCTATGTGCGGCGGATCCTGGTGAACCAGCACACCCGCCGGGCCAGGCGCAGGCCGCCCGAGCTGCTGGTGGACGCCGGCCCCGGTCGCCGTGGGCGACTCACCGATCCACCACCTCGCGCTGGCCAGGCCGGCGGGCAAGGCGGCGAAGTCGTGGCAGTTCTTCGACCACCAGGGCGGCAGGCTCCCGGACGACGGCACCCGGCTGCTGGAGTGAGGCGGTGACCCGGTGCGGTGACCCGGTGAGGTGAACGGGCGGGTGGGCCGCCGGGCGGAACCGCCGGCCCGCTGAACGCCGGGGGCCCGGCGCGCGCGGAGTGGGTTCCGCGTGCGCCGGGCCCTGCCGGGTTTCGGGTGGGGTCAGTGCTGCCAGACCCGCACGTAGTCGACCTGCATGTCGGCAGGGGCCAGGAGCGGGCCGCCCTCCGCGTGCATCGCGTTGTTGAGGATCAGGTACTGCGGCGAGGAGGTGATGCCGGTGGTGATCTGGCCGACCTTGACGCCGTCGTAGTAGTAGGTCACGGAGCCGGGCTGCCAGTCGGCACCGAAGGTGTGCCAGCCGGTGTAGTCGCCGGAGGCACAGCCGCCGGGGCCGCCAGCGGGCGAGTGGAAGTGGTAGCAGGCGTTTCCGCCCAGGCCCTCCATCACGTCGTTCTCCCCGTCGCCCGGCCAGCTCTGGCCGTCGGTCCAGAAGGCCGGCCAGTTGGCGATCTTCGTACCGGAGGCGGGCACGTAGATCCGCGACTCGACCATGCCGTAGGTGAACTCGAAGCCGCCGGAGGCCCGTCCGTCGTGCGGGTTCGTCGACACCAGGCCGGAGGTGTACTCCTTGGTGGCCGTGACGCGGTTCGAGGTGCAGGTGTTGGACTGCTTGACGGCGGTCAGGTGCAGGTTGTCACCGCTGACGGTGGCGTTCTTCGCGGAGTAGCACTGGAGCTCCGTGGAGCCCACGGCCCCGGAGATGCCGTTCCAGGCGGACAGGCCCTGCCCGAGGTCGCCGAACCACCCGGGGATCCACTTGTTGGTGTCGAGCGAGCTGCCGCTGAACTCGTCCGTGAAGACCCGGCGCCAGCTGCCCTGGACACCGAGCGGGCCGGCCGAGGAGCCGGAGGTCGGACCGGCCGTCGCGGAGGGGCTGGCCGTCGCGCTCGGAGTGGCCGTGGCGCTCGGGGTGGGGCTCGCCGTCGCCGTCGCACTTGCCGTGGGGCTGGCGAAGGGCGAGGTGGGGGCCGCCGTGGCGGTGGCGGTCGCCGTCGGCGTCGCGGTGGCCGTGGCGCTCGGCGACGAGGTGGCGGTGGCCGAAGGCGAGGGCGAGGTGGTGGCGGTGGGCTTGGCCGTGGCGCTCGGCGACGAGGTGGCCGTCGGGGTCGGCGTCGGGGACGGGCTCGGGGTCACGGTCGTGGCCGCGTCCGAGGTGAAGCCGTTGACCGGCTTCAGGTTGTGCCAGCGGTTGTCGGAGCCCTTGTACGCGACGAAGTACGTGTACTTGCCCGTCGGGAAGGTCCGGCTCTCCGGGGTGAAGGTGGTCTGCTGCCCGCCCAGCGTGGTCGCGATCGCACCGCGGAAGTCGTAGTTGGTGCCGTCGGCCGAGCGGACCGCGATGGTCAGGGACTGCACCGAGGTCTGCTTGGTGGCGTGCAGCTTGGCGGTGGCGGTGACCGGCGAGGCGGCACCGGGGGCGGTCGGCGTGAGCGTGAGCGAGTCGACGACGACCGGCTCGGACGGCTTGTTCGGTACGGCCCACGCGGCCGTACCGGTGCCGACCGCGGCGAGGGCGATGCCGATCGCGGCGAACCGGTGCCGGGTGCCGAACCGGCTCGTGCGGCGATGCTTCGGATGCTTGGGCATACGGGAGGACCCTTTCGTTCCCCCCTCTGCTGGACCGGCAGCAGCCTGCGCGGCGGGACGGTCCGTACGCAAGCCGTCCGCACGCCCGCTGCCGTGTCCGGGCCCGCTGCGCCGATCATGTTCGTGCGCAAAACACCAGGCGGGAGCGGGCTTCGAGGCGTCAGCGGCACACCCCTGTGAGATGGGGCACAGGTGCAGGTCACGGTTTCGTCATAGTCGTGACATTCAAGTCCAATTCGGACAATGCGCGCACCGGCGTGGTCGACCGCCGCGCCGGGGTCTCAGTCGTCGAGGTCGGGCCAGCCGTCCCGGTCGGTGTACGACTCGTAGTCGTACCGGGTCAGCCGCCGCCACTCCGTCCCGGTCACCCGCTCGTAGGCCGCCACGTGGACGTACAACAGCTTCTCGCACTGGCGCCGGCTGAACGGCTCGAACCGCTCCGGGTGGCCGAAGACGCCCCCGTACGCCTCGCGGCCCGCGGCCACGAACCCCGCCGCCGCGCGACCCCCTCCATCTCCGCCCTCCACCTCCCGGCACCCCCGGCCCCACCGACATGCCCGGGGTCCGGTCCGAGGTGCTGGCCTGACGGGGTGCCGGCCGGTCAGGGGTGGCAGATCAGGAGGGAGGACACCGGGGCCGCCCGGTAGGCGGCCCAGGTCCGCTCGTCGTGGTGGGAGTCGGGCGGCGGGGTGGTGATGGGGTGCCGGTCGACGGTGGTGAAGCCGGCGGCGCGGGCGGCGGCCTCCAGGTCGGGGTGGGGCCACTCGTAGAACTCGTACGGGGTGGGCGGGTCGGTGAGGAAGGCCGCGCGGAGGACGGGCACCTCAGGGCCGGGAACCCGTTCGTGGACGGTGACGCCGACCGCGTCCCAGTTGCCCTCGGGGAAGGGCGACCGGTTGGGGACGACGGCCACCAGGCGGCCGGCGGGGGCGAGATTGGCGCGGATCGCCGTGAACATCGCGCGCAGTGAGGCGCGTGTGGGCGCGTAGTTGAACAGGTAGACGGCGGTGGCCAGGTCGAACGCGCCCAGCCGGGGCATGGCGGCCACGTCGTGCACGGCGTACTCGATGCCCAGCGGGCGTCGTGCCTCGTGCCCGCGCGCCAGGCGCACCATCTCGCCGGAGATGTCGACCCCGACCACGGGTGCCGCGCCCCGTTCGGCGAGCAGCCGGGTGTTGTACCCCGCCCCGCAGGCGAGGTCGAGGGCGGATGTCCCGGTCACGTCGCCGATCTCCAGCAGCAGGCTGTGGGTGTCGGCGGCGGAGAACGCGGCAGTGGACTTGGACTCCTCGAAGCGCGTCCCGATCCGGTCGTACTGGTGCTGGTCCGTCATCGCGCCGTCGGCTCCTCAGAACATCGTCGCCCTCTTCTACCACCGCTCCGACCAGCGGCGACCGGTGGCGCGCCGGGGCGCCCGCGTCCCCCTCCACACGGCGGGCGTGCGATCATCGCGCGGTGGACGAGTGGGGATCGCGGGCGGCCGACGCCGTCGAGGCGCATGTGCGGGGGTTCTTCGCGGGGCACGGGGTGGAGGCCGTGGAGGTCGACCCGGGGCCGGAGCGGCGCGGGGTGGTTCCGGGGCTGCGTGTGCTCGTGGTGGGGCCGGGGCCGCGCGGCGACGCGTGGGCGTACGTGACGGCGGGGTGCGCGGACGAGGGGAAGGGGCTGGAGTTCGTGATGACCGCGCACGTCCGGGACCATCGGTTCGTCGAGCTGATGGCGATGGTCGCGTCCTACCACCGCGGGGGGCGCCGGCTGGATCTGGAGCACAGCATGCCGATCGGGGAGCCGTGGGTACCGGGCTCGTCCTGTGACCATCTGCTGATCAGCCTGCCCTATCTGCACGGGCCCGAGCTGGAGCACTGTCCGCTGCCGGACGGGCGCGCCCGTGTCCTGTGGGCGCTGCCGGTGACCGCCGCCGAGATCGCCTACCGGAGGACGCACGGGCACGGGGCGCTGGAGGAGCTCTTCGACGAGGCCGGGATCATCCCGACCGACCCCTTCCGGGCGTCCGTCGTCTGACACCCGGGCTCCGGGCTCCGGCTTGAGGGCCCGGACTTCCGGGCCCTGGCCTCTGGGCCTCGTCACACCTGGTGGCGGTCACCGCGCCCGTATGATCACGCCGCGGCCCGTGGTGGTCCGGAAGGAGACGACGAAACCGATGACGCGACGCGCGGCGGCCTCCCCCGAGGAGCGGTACGAGCAACTGGTCGAGAAGTTCGCGGAGCTGCCGGGGGTGGAGGTTCCCGGTGACGTGCCCGGGCGGGAGGGGAAGTTCGGCGCCTCCGCGCTGAAGGTCGGCGGGAAGATCTTCGCGATGCTCGCGCAGGGCCGGCTGGTGGTGAAGCTGCCGCGGGCGCGGGTCGACGAACTGGTGGACGCGGGTGAGGGCGAGCGCTTCGACCCGGGGCACGGGCGGCTGATGCGGGAGTGGCTGAGCCTCGATCCCGGCTCCGGGCTGTCCTGGAGCGAGCTGGGCCGGGAGGCCCTGGTCTTCGTGGGACCCGGCCGCTGAGCACGGCCCGGTTACGTGCGCACACCACCACCGACATGGCATGGATGACCGGACATGGACACTGGTTGAGCCCCGGCCACCGCGCGTGCGGGCGGCGGGGGCCCCTGGAAGGTGTGGTGGCCGAGGTGGCGGAGGCGTCGACCGACAGTCAGGGGCACGACGGTGAGGGATCCGTCGAACTCGGGTGATATCAGCAGGAGTTGAAGCGGACGCTCGGCTCGTTCCAGGTGTTCGCGATCTCCTTCGCGTTCATCTCGGAACTCGCGCTGTTCGTGCTGGTGTCCCCGAGGAGGCGCTGACCTCGGTGGTGATCGTGGCGGGTCTGCCGGCCGGGGGCGGACTGTTCTTCCTCGGCCTCCTGATGTTCGACCGCCGGGCGCTGGGGTCCGAGCCGGGGGACGAGCACGCCTTCCGGGACCGAGCCGGTCCGCCGGCGCCCGCGGAGGGGCACCGGCGGACCGGGCGAAGCGTGGCCACCGCCGGCGTCGGCGACCACGGGATCGGCCGCTGCATCGCCTGCCGGGAGAAGACCCTCGCCCGGAGCCGAGGGCCCCGGGCCGCCCTGGGCCGTTCACCCGTCCGGGGGCCGGGAGGTGACCGGACGGGCCGGCGCTCGTTCCCCCGTCGTGAAGATGCCCGTCATGCTCGCGGCGGCCACGATGGCGCTGATCCCCCTCGCCGGCCCCTCGGGCGCGTCCGAGGCCCCCACCCGCCTGACCCTGTCGGTCCGGCCCGGCGAGGCGGACGGTTCGTCCGCCGCCCGGACGGCCACGCTGACCTGCGCCCCCGGTGTCGGCGGCACCCACCCCGCCCCGGAGGAGGCCTGCCGCCTGCTGGACACGGTGGACGGTGACCCGGCGCTCCTCAACGCCGACCCCGGCACCTGCACCATGGAGTACAGCCCGTACACCGCCCGCGCGGAGGGCACCTACCGGGGGCGGCCGGTGGCCTTCGAGGAGACCTACGGCAACCGCTGCGACCTGCGGCGACGGGCCGGCGCGCTGTTCGACCTCTGAGCACCGGGCGTGTGCTCCCCGGCCTCCGGCCTCCGGCCGCGCAGGTCAGCCGGGCCGGACCGCGCGCGGCCCGGTCACCTCGGCGCCCAGCGCGGTGACCCGGGCGCGCAGTTCGCGGTCGGCGGTCACCACCAGGCAGCCGCGCCCGGGCCGGGCGGCCAGCGCGTCCCCGACCAGGCCGACGATGCGGTCGTCGCCGCTGCCGACGGCCGGCTCGGCCCGTACCACCTCCGTGGAGGCGACCCCGCGGGCGGCGCCCTCCACGACCAGCACCACCTCCAGCGGCCCGGTCCGCGCCCACCCGGGCGCGCCGGGGTGCTCGCCCAGGCCGTCCCGGGCCACGGGCCCGAGCGCGTCGCGCAGCCGCTCGGTCGCCCCGCGCCGGTCGCGCCACCAGCCATCGGGCACCGAGCCCACCACATTGGCCGCGTCCACCACGAGCAGGGGCGCGGCCGCGGCGCCGTCGTTCTCGTCCATGGTGCGCAAGCCTGCCACGTGCGGGGTCGGTGCCGGGCTCAGAGTCGCTCGGCCTCGTGGACCTGGTGCAGATGGACGAGGACGTCGTAGGCCCGGCCGAGGGCGAGGGCCGGGGGAGGGCCGCCGTCGGGCACCGGGCCGGCGTCGTGGACCGGGCGGGCGGTGTCCAGCCAGGCCCGGGCCGCGGACGGGGTGTCGCGCAGGTCCACGTAGTAGTCGCGGTGGCGGACCAGGTCGAGGGTGTGCTCGTTCGTGCCGGCGGCGGCCGCGGGCACCGTGGTCCGCTTCCACCCGCCGCCGGGGGCGGTGTCCTCGGCGAGGAAGGAGCCGCGGTCGAAGGTGACGCCGATGCTGACGTAGCCCGTGCCGAGGCTCCGGCGCAGCAGCGCGCCCTGGGTGGTCGGACGCGTCGCCGGACGACCGGACAGGCGGCCGACGCGCTCGTTGGGCGCCGACAGCAGCACCTTGCCGCCGGTGCGGCGCTGCCACCAGGCGGTGTTCTCGGCCGTCGCCCGGTCGCGGAGCAGCTCGGCGGCGGCGAGGGAGGCCGGGTCGCCGCGGTCGAAGGCGGTGTACGCGAAGGTGTGGGCGATGTTCCGGGCGTGCTGGAGCGCCCACTCGCGCTCCTCGTCGCCGGTGTTCTCCGTTCCGGTGACCAGGTCCAGCGCCGCCTGCGCCGTGGCCGCGTCCCGGCGCCGCTGCGCGACGGTTCTGTCCGGACGGGCGGACACGTCGGCGGACGGGCGCAGTTCGGCGTACAGCGCCTCCAGCCGTGGCAGTGCCTCCGGGTCGGTCCCGCGGACGTGGGCGAGGACCCGCTCGAACATCGTGTCGTCGAGGCCCGGGAGGCCGAGGTCGCCGCCCGTGAAGTGGACCGTGCGCCCGGGGTGCCGGAGGTTGTACTCGCGCATCCAGGCGATCAGGCCGACGAACTCCTCGCGCTCCCACGGTGATCCGGCCAGCGCCTCCGCGACGACCTGACGGGCGTCGCCCGGACCGCCCTGGAGGAACTCGTCGATCCTGAGCCCCGCCGACCAGCTCGTCCCCAGGGCGAAGACGGTGAAGCCCTTCTCCTCCACCAGGTGGCGGAAGACCCGTTCCTTCATCGCGAAGGACTCGTGCGAGCCCTGCGTGGCCTCGCCCAGGCCCACCACGGTGGCGTCACCGATCATCTCGCCCAGCGCCCGCAGGTCGGTGGCCCGGCCACCGGGCTCCGTCGTCCGCAACGGATGGGCGCCGCGCTCCAGTTCGCGCACCACGGCCACCGGCCGGGCCTCGCCCGCCGGGGCGGCGGGGGCCGCGGTCGCCATCGGCACCAGCAGGGCGGCCGTGACCGCGACCGCCGCCGCCACAACGCCCCGCCGGGCGATCCGATCGTTGTGCGCCGTCATGCTGATGACCCCTCAGTTCTCCTGTCCCGCACAGCCGGTAGGGCGATCCTCGCCCGCGACGGGGGTGCGGCGCGCTGGCGCGGGCCTCCGGGTTCCCCCGGGGGAAAACCCCCGCCCGGACCGGGAGGTAGCACCCCCTCGGGGCGCGGCGCGGCTCGGGGGCCGGCGGGGGTGCGGCGTGGTTGGGGGATCGTGCCTTGGGAACCGTCGATCACCGTCCGGCCGCCGGCCCGTCCTCCCGTCAGTCGCGGGGATGGCGGGTGGGCCGGGTGTCGACGTTGGCGGTCAGGGTGGCGAGGAGGCCGGGCAGGTCGGCCACGGTCGGGGCGGGCAGTCCGGTCACGGTCTCCTCGGCCAGCGCGCACCAGACGTCCTTGAGCCGTTCGGTCAGGTCCCAGCCGGTGTCGGTGAGTTCGACGATGGTGGCGCGTCGGTCGGAGGGGGCGGGGGTGCGGCGGATGTGGCCGGATGCCTCGAGCTTGCGGGTCATGAGGGTGACGCTGGGCGGTTCGCAGCCGAGGGCGTCGCTGAGCTGGGCCTGGATCATCGGGCCGGAGCGGGCGAGTTCGAGCAGCAGCGCCTCCTGGCCGGGGTGCAGGCCGAGCGGGGCCAGCAGGGTGGCGGTCCTGGCACGGTGACGCAGGCTCAGCAGGCGGATGGCCTGGTTGAGGGCGTCGGCCTGTTCGAAGTCCACGGGCGCTCCTTGACAGAATTCGTTATGCGCATAACGTTATGCGCATAACGAATTCTATCGCAGGCCTCGCGGCGAGGGCACCGGCGGCCCGCAGCGGCGCCGAACGGACGCCCACCGCGGTCTGCGACCACCTTCGACCCGTCCAGCAGCCAGGGGGAACCCGTGCCGTCCGAACCGTCCAGCGACACCCTCACCCGCGGGCCGGCCGGCCCCGCACGGCCGAGGACCGACTCCGGCCGCATGCGCCTGGTCCTCGTCTGCGCCTGCCAGTTCACGGTGATCCTGGACGCGTCCATCGTGAACGTCGCCCTGCCCTCGATCGACCACGAACTCGGCTTCCGGGCCACGGCTCTGGCCTGGGTGGTCAACGGCTACCTGCTCACCTTCGCCGGCTTCATGCTGCTGGGCGGCCGGGCCGCCGACCTGCTCGGCCACCGCCGGATGCTGGTCGGCGGGCTCGGCCTGTTCTCCGCCGCGAGCCTGGTCGGCGGACTCGCGACCACCGCGGAGGCGCTGGTGGCGGCCCGCGTAGCCCAGGGCGTGGGAGCGGCGCTGCTCGCCCCGGCGACCCTGGCGGTGATCAGCGCCTCGTTCACCGAGGGCCGCGCGCGGGCCCGGGCGTTCGGCGCGTGGTCGGCCGCGGGCGGCATCGGCGGGATGGCCGGCGCGCTCGCGGGCGGAGCCTTGACCGCCGGACCGGGCTGGCGCTGGGTGTTCCTGATCAATGTGCCGATCGGCGCGGCGCTCGTCCCCCTGGCCCTGACCACGCTGTCCGGCCGGACGCCCGTACGGCGCGAACCGATCGACCTCGCCGGCGCGCTCACGGGCACCGCCGGGCTGGCCGCCCTGGTCTACGGGGTCATGCGGGGCGCCGACCACGGGTGGACCTCCGTCACGGTCGCCGGGCCCACCGCGGCCGGCCTGCTCCTCCTCGGCCTCTTCACCGCCGTGGAGGCCCGTTGGGCCCGCCATCCGCTGCTGCCCCTGCGGCTGTTCACGATCCGCGGCGTGGCCGTCGGCAACGCCGTGCTGCTGCTGTTCGGCGGGATCGCCATCGCGATGTGGTACTTCACCTCGCTGTTCCTGCAGAACGTCCTCGGTCACGACGCGCTGCGCGCCGGTCTCGCCCAGACACCCGCCGCGGTGACCTTCCTACTGGTGGCGCGATGGTCGGCCCCGCTCCTGCCCCGGACGGGCGTCCGTCCTCTCGTCCTGGCCGGCTGCGGCTGCCTCGCCGGCGGCTTCGGCTGGCTCGCCCAGGCCGGCACCGGCAGCGGCTACCTCACCGGCGTCCTGGGACCCACCCTGCTCATCGCGGCCGGCATCGGACTGACCTTCCCCACCCTGATGGCGGCGGCGACCTCCGACGTGCCCGAGGGGGACGCCGGGATCGTCGGCGGCCTGGCCGGCACCGCGAGCCAGCTGGGCGGTTCGCTGGGACTCGCCCTGCTGGCGACCGCCGCCGGAATCCGCACCGCGCGTCGCTCCGGCACGGCCGCCACTCCGGCCGAGGCCCTGGCCGCAGGCTACGAGCTGGTGTTCCTCCTGGCTGCCGGGCTCGCCCTGGCCATCGCGGCGGCCGGTCTGCTCCTGCCCGGCCGCCGCCGTGGGGGCGTGCCGCCGCTCTGACGGGGGTCCTCCGCCCGGTGAGCGGGGTCGAGGGGGCGCTGCCGGTCCGCGGACCGCAGGCCGCGGGGTGCGGCGGGACGGCCTTCGCGTCGTGGCGCGGGATCGTGGAACTCCGCTACGGGTGGCGCGAGCCGAGGTGAACGCGCGCCCTCCGCCGGGGGGTTGTGGCGGGGGCGCCGGTGCGTTCCGGACGCCGGGGCGGCAGACTCGACGGCATGGTGACTCTGCGGGTCCTCTCGACGGACGACGCGCCCCTGTGGCGGGCGCTGCGCCTCGCGGCGCTGACCGACGCGCCGCACGCGTTCAAGGCCCGGCTCGCCGACTGGAACCGCGGTGAGGAGGAACGCTGGCGGGCCCGGCTGGAGATCCCCGGCGCCCACCACCTCGCGGCGCTGCTGGACGGCGACGCCGTCGGCATGGTGAGCGGCCTGCCCGGCGACGGCGCCACCAGGGAACTGCGCTCCCTGTGGGTCGGCTCCGGCGTGCGCGGGCGCGGCATCGGCGACCGGCTGGTCGGGGCGGTGGAGACCTGGGCTAGGCGGTCCGGTGGCGCGGTGCTCACGTTGGCGGTGCGCCCGGGCAACGAGGCCGCCATCGCGCTGTACCGCCGCCACGGCTTCACCGCCACCGGGGACGCGGGCGCGGGCGCCGACGCCGACGCCGGCGGGGACCTGGTGATGACGAAGGCTTTGCGCCGGCCGTGACCGGGGTAGGGGTGGCCCCGTGGCCGGCGCCGACGGAGACGGGGTGGAGCGGATGAACTGTCCGAACTGCGGGAGCCTGATGCAGGATCAGGGCCGACAACTCGCCTGCGGATCCTGCGGCGCCGTCATCGGGAAGGCGGTACCGTCGAGGACGCCGCCGGTCCCTGTCGTCCCGGCGGTGGTGAGGCAGGAGCAGTGGTGAACACCCCGCGCTGCGGCAAATGCCGTCTCCCGGTGGAGTGCGGCCCGTACGGCGGCTACGTCTGCGGCTCGTGCTACTACGTGGTGCCCCCGCCCCGCGACGCCGGCCCGCCGGCCGGGACGGTGGTCCCCTCCGCGATCGGCCTCTCCGGCGGCCACTGCGAACGCTGCGGCGCCGAGGTCATCCAGGGCCCGCTCGGCGGCTACGTCTGCGGCATGTGCAACCACGTGGTCGAACCCCCCGGAGCCGAGCACGCCCGCCGCGAGGCCGCCAAACTCCGCGCCGACCGCCGCGAGGACACCCCCCACCGACGCCGCACCGCACGCTCCCGCTCGTCACACCCCTCGGCGCCGTAGGGGCCCCGACCGGGTTGTCGGAGGGGTGGGGCATGATGCGGAGGCGTACGGATCGGGGGATGGCCCGGGAGCTGAGGTGGACATGAGCGATGACGTGCTGTCGGTGATCCCCACCGACCCCAGGTGGCAGCCGGACCGGGCGGTGGCCGACCGGGTCGTGGCGCTCGTCGCGGAGCTGGTGCCCGAGGACACGGGGGGCGTGGAGCCGGAGATCGAGGTCGGCTGGCACGACGCGGTGACCGTCGTCGACTGCGGGGACAACCTGGAGCGGATCGGCTGCCCGCTGTGCGGGGCGTCCATCGACACCGGGTGGTGGGCCGACCTGGTCGAGGAGCACTGCGAGGACGGCTTCGCCACCCTCGACGTCACGGCCCCCTGCTGCGGCGGCGCCACCACCCTGGACGCGCTGGACTTCGCGTGGCCCTGCGGCTTCGCCCGCTTCGAGATAGCCGTCTGGAACCCCGAGCGCCCCTGGTTCGACGACGAGGACCTGGCGGCGCTCGCCGAGGCGCTGGGGCACCCGGTGCGCCAGATCCGCGCCCACATCTGACGCTCCGGCCGGACAGGGCCTAGCCGACCGTCACGACGGGCTCGTGGCGGACGGGGAAGTTGACCGAGTTGGCGATGAAGCAGGCGCGGTGGGCCTCCTTGTGGAGCTCGACCGCCTTCTCGACCATCGACTCCTCGGTGACGGTGATCCGGGGGTGGACCACGGCCTCGGTGAAGTGGCCGCTGTCGCCGGAGGTCGCCATGGTGCCGGTCGCCTCGTCGACGTACGAGGTGACGATCACGCCGTTGATCGCGCAGAAGTGCAGGTAGGACAGCATGTGGCACTGGGAGAGCGCGGCGAGGAGCAACTGCTCGGGGTTCCAGCGGGTGGGGTCGCCGCGGAAGGTCGGGTCGGAGCTGCCGAGGATCGACGGCAGGCCCTCGGCGGCGACCTCGTGGGCGCGCGTGTAGGCGCGGTAGTGGCTGGTGCCGGTGCCGAGGTTGCCGGTCCAGGTGGTGCGGACGGCATACGAGTGCAGGTGGGCCATGGCGGTTACTCCGTCTCTCGGGTACGGGCGGGGGCGTCGGTGGCCGTGCGGGTGTCCAGCACGTGGCGGCGGGCGGCGTCGCCCGCCGCCCGCGGGTCACCGGCGGCGATGGCGTCGAGCACGGCGCGGTGCTGCCGGTGGACCTGGTCGGTGCGGCCGGTGGGGCGCAGCGACCGCCGGGTGGAGATCTGGATGCGGTCCCAGAGCAGGTCGAGGGTGTGCAGGGCGATCGGGCTGTCGGCGAGTTCGGCGACGCGGCGGTGGAAGCGCCGGTTGAGCCGTACGGCGCCGGGGAGGTCCCCGGCGACGGTGGTGGTGTGGGTGAGGTCGGCGAGCCGGTCCAGGTCGGCGAGGTCGGCGGGGGCGATGCGCCCGTCGCGCTGGCGTTCGGCGGCGAGTTCGGCGGTCAGCGCCTCAAGGGCGGCGCGGACGCGGTAGGCGTCGTCCAGTTCGCGCTGCCCGAGTTCGACCACCCGCACCCCGCGTCCGGCGGGGGCCACCAGCCCGTCCGCGGTCAGGGCCCGCAGCGCCTCGCGTACGGGGGTGCGGCTCATCTCCAGGGCGGCGGCGACCCCCAGCTCGGTGAGCCTGGCCCCGGGCGGGTAGCTCCCGTCGAGGATCAGCTCGCGCAGGCGCTGGTGCGCCGTCTCGGTCTGCATACCGGCGACCCTAGTCATTGCATGCATTGTATGCAATGGCTTTCGGTGTTGAGGCGAGGCCGAGGACGGGCCGGCCGGGGGGAGGGTGGCCTCAGCCCGCCAGGGTGATCGCGAAGGCCTTGCGGAGGGTCTCGTGCACCGTCCAGGTCGTCCGGTCGCCGCGGCTCAGGACGGCCAGGTCGCCGGGGCCGACCTCCAGGGTGGGGCCGCCCTCGACGGCGACGGTGGCGCGGCCGCTGATCACCACGAACATCTCGTCCTCCTCGGTGTCGGTGACCGTGCCGGGGGTGATCTGCCAGACCCCGCGCAGCCGGCGGCCGTCCTCCGATTCCCAGAGGACCTTGCTGCTGACCTCGGGGGAGCCGGCGAGGATCTGGCCGGGGTCGAGGGGCTCGGCCTCCAGTTCGGCGTCGGGGATGTGGAGGGCGAAGGTACCGGTCATCTGATCTGTTCTTTCCTGGTGAGCGGGTCTCAGCTGTCGAAGCCGAGGCCGAGCCGGTCGAGGGTGCGCAGCCACAGGTTGCGGTGGCCGGAGTCGGCGTCGGCGCGGGTGAGCGCCCACTGGGTGATGCCGATGCCGAGGGTGCGCGCCGGTTCGGGCGGGAACGGTATCGGCTTGCGTCGGACCATGTCGAGGGCGGTGCGCTCGGTGCGGGCGCCGTCGAGCAGGTCGAGCATCACCTCGGCGCCGAAGCGGGTGGCGCCGACGCCGAGGCCGGTGAACCCGGCGGCGTAGGCGACCCGTCCGTCGTGCGAGAGGTCGAAGAACGCGGAGAAGCGGGTGCAGGTGTCGATCGCGCCGCCCCAGGCGTGGGTGAAACGCAGGCCCTCCAGCTGCGGGAAGGTGTGGAAGAAGTGCCGGGCGAGGGTGGCGAAGGTCTCGGGCCGCTGGTCGCGTTCGGCCTGGACCCGGCCGCGGTAGCGGTGCACGACGTCGTAGCCGCCCCACAGGACGCGGTTGTCGGCGGACAGCCGTACGTAGTGGAAGTGGTTGGCGCTGTCGGAGAAGCCCTGGCGGTGGCGCCAGCCGACGGCGGCGAGCTGCTCGTCGGTCAGTGGCTCGGTCATCAGCGCGTAGTCGTAGACCGGCACGGTGTACGGGCGGTGGCGACGCAGCAGGGAGGGGAAGGCGTTGGTGGCGAGGGCGACCCGGCGGGCGCCGACGCGGCCGTACGGGGTGCGGACGGTGAGGCCGTGCGGGGTGGCGGTGAGGGCGGTGGCGCGGGTCCGTTCGTGGATCCGTACCCCGAGGTCGAGGCAGGCCCGGCGCAGGCCCCAGGCGAGGCGGGCGGGGTTGAGCATGGCGACGCCGTCGCGGTCCCAGAGGCCGGCGAGGAAGGTGGGGGAGTGGATCTCGGCGCGGACGGCCTCGCGGTCGAGGAGCGCGGGCGTGTGGCCGTGACGTCCGGCGAGTTCGGCGTACTCGCGCAGGCCGTCGACCTGGTAGGGCTCGGTGGCGACCACGAGGGCCCCGGTGCGTTCCCAGTCGCAGGCGATGCCGTACCGCCGGACGCTCTCCTCCATGGCCTCCAGGTTGGCGGCGCCGAGGCGTTCCAGGGTGGCGAGCTCCCGCGGCCAGCGCCGGTGCCCGTTGGCGAGGCCGTGGGTGAGGCTGGCCTCGCAGAAGCCGCCGTTGCGCCCGGAGGCCGCCCAGCCGCACTCGGCGGCCTCGACGAGGACGACGTCCAGGGAGGGGTCGCGCTCCTTGGCGATCAGGGCGGTCCACAGTCCGGCGTAGCCGCCGCCGACCACCAGCAGGTCGCACCGGGTGTCGCCGACCAGGGCGGGGGCGGCCGTCGGCCGGCCGGGGTCGTCGAGCCAGAACGGGAGGGGCTGGGCGTCCCGGAGGGCGCGGACGGGATCGGCCATGGGGTCGGCTCCTTCGGTGCACGGGGCCTTGGGCCCTGCCTCCGGGATCACGCCCGGCGTGATCCCGGAGGCAGGGCCTGGGTGGGGGTGCGGCCATCAGAACGCCGGACGCCGTACAACGTCAATGGCGTTGACATAAGCCTCGCCGGGCCCGGCCCCTGGCCCGTAGCGCCTGCCCACGGTTCCCGGCCCGTCCTCAGCCCGCCGCTCCCGGCCCGGTGAGCCGCTCCAGCCGGGCCGCGGCCGCCTCCAGCAGCAGCTCCAGCGCGACCGGGTAGCCGCTGCGGTTCATGTCGGCGACCAGCAGGTGGGCGGTGGCCGCGATGTGCGGGTGGGTGTCCGGCCCCAGCCGCCCGTAGCTGGCCCGCCAGACCTCGTGGTCGGCGGTTGCCGCGGCCGCGGGCAGCGCGAGCGCGGCCGCGTCCAGGGCGGCGAACCCCAGGCTCTGGTCGACGAAGGCGTGGTAGATCGGGACCGCCTCCTGATCCGGGAAACCCGCCCCGCGGAGCACCCCGAGGATCGACTCGACGGCCCGCACCTCGTACGCGCGCCCGGTGGTCCGGTGCGCGGCGAGCACCGCCGCCTGCGGGTGCGCCCGGTACGAGTCGTGGATCCGCAGGCCGATGGCGCGCAGGTCGGCCCGCCAGTCCCCGGTGGGCCGCCAGCCCTGCTGCGCCCGTCCGACCAGTTCGTCGGCGATCGCGAGGAGCAGGTCGTCGGCGCTGCGGAAGTACCGGTAGATCGCGCTCGGGTCGGCGCCCAGGGCGGCGCCGAGCCGCCGGACGGTCAGTGCGTCCGCGCCGTGCTGGCCGACCAGGCGCAACGCGGTGTCGATGATCAGCTGGTGGGAGAGGACGACACCCTGCCGGGTCGGCCTCCGGCGCCGCCGCTGCGGCTCGGGAACCACTCGTTCGGACATGCCGGGGAGCTTATGACAACGGCATTGACGTGTATAGCGGACCGGGCTTTCATAGGCGCCCAACCGGCCGTTCGGCCAAGCCCCCTCGGTGGGCGCTCCGCGGTCGGGTGCTCCGCGGTCGAGTGCTCCGCCACGATCACGGCGCGCCACCGAGCCGGGTGCTCCACGACCGCGTGCCCGGCGGTCCGACCGCGCGCCCGGCGGTCGGCCCCTCCCCGACGAGTCCCACCCCCACCCTCACGACTACGGCGGTGATCCCTTGGCATCCACCCGGCACGACACCGGAACCGGCCCGAGAACGAGCGACGGCGCCCCCGCCCCCGGGCTGCGCGGCTCCCTCGGCGCCGGCGGCGCGATGGTCCTCGCCGCGTCGAGCACCGCGGCGACCACCAGCATCGGCATCGGCCTCGGGCTGATGGCCGGCGTCGTCGGCCTCCACCTCCCGGCGATCATGCTGCTGGCCTTCCTGCCCGTCCTCGCCATCGCCGGCGCGTACGGCCGCCTCAACCGCCTGGAACCCGACGCCGGCAGCAGCTACCGCTGGGTCGGCCGGGCGCTCAACCCCTGGCTGGGCTTCCTCACCGGCTGGGTCAACGTCGTCGGCACGGTGGTCTTCATGGCCTACACCACCACCGTCACCGGCTCCGCCGTCCTCCAACTCCTCGGTGAGGCCGGCCTGCACGGCGTCGCGGGCCTGACGCTCGACCCGGACTCCACCCTCCAGTCCACCGTCCTCGGCCTCGGCGTCCTGCTCGCCGCCGCCCTGGTCGCCGTCCGCGGCCTCGACCTCGCCGCCCGCCTCCAGAAGTACCTGCTGGTCTTCGAGTACGCCGTGCTGCTCGGCTTCTGCGGGTACGGGCTGATCGCCGGCGACCAGCCGTTCTCCCTGGAGTGGTTCGACCCGTTCGCGATCCCCTCGCTCTCCGCGCTCGCCCAGGGCATGGTGCTCGCGGTGTTCTGCTACTGGGGCTTCGAGTCGGTGTTCAGCATCGGCGAGGAGGTCCGCGAGGTCCGCGACGCCTCGCGCGGCGGCTTCCTCGCGCTCACCACGATGCTGCTGCTCTTCCTCCTCGCCGGGACGGCCTTCCAACGCGTGCTCCCGCTGGACGAACTCGCCGGGAACGGCGCCCAGGGCCTCACCTACTTCGGCGACAAACTCGCCCAACAGCCTTTGGCCGCCCTGCCGCTGGTCGCCCTCACCTTCTCCGCCGCGGCCTCCCTGCAGGCCTCGGTGGTCCCCACCGCGCGCGGCATGTACGCCATGGGCCGCGACCGCACCCTCGGACGGGTCTGGACCCGCCTCCACCCCCGCTACGGGACCCCGGCCACCGGCACCCTGCTGATCACCGCGACCGCCGCCGTGCTCGCGCTGCTGTCGCTGGTCATCCCCACCGTCGGCGAGCTGATCTTCGCCGCGGTCAACGCGATCGGCATCGTCGTCGCCCTCTACTACGCCCTCACCGCGGCCGCGGCCGCCGTGCGCTTCCGTTCGCTGCTGCGCACCGCCCCGCTGGAGGCGCTGCGCGTGGTGGTGGCCCCGCTGGCCGGCGCGGCCGTGCTGCTGGCCGTCGGCGGCTACCTCGCCTGGACCTTCTACCGCTCCGCCGACCACTTCGAACTCGCCGCGGACAACGGCTGGTTCGAGCTGTCGGTGGTCGGGATGATGATCGGCTCCGGGGTGCTGGCCGGCGCCTGCGCCCGCTGGTACCGCCGGGCGCCGTACTTCCTGTCGCCGCGGGGCGAGGAGGCCGCCGCCGTGAGCGACTGACCGGGACGCCCCGGGCGACCGCCACCCGGCGCCCGGGGCGCCCGCGCGGACGGCACCCGCATCCCGGACCCGCATCCCGCACCACCGACACGTCAGACCCGCACCCCGCACCACCGATCCGACTGGAGCACCACCCATGACGACCAAGGCCGACCTGGTCTTCACCCACGGCCCCGTCCACACCGGCGACCCGGCCCGCACCCGGGCGAGCAGCCTCGCCGTCACCGGCGAGCGGATCACGGCCGTCGGCCACGACGAGGTCCGCGACCTCATCGGCCCCGCCACCGAGGTCGTCGACCTCACCGGCAAGCTGCTCCTGCCCGGCTTCCAGGACGCCCACGTCCACGCCGTCTTCGGCGGCCTGGAACTCGCCGAGTGCGACCTCACCGGCACCGTCGGCGTCGACGACTACCTGCGACGGATCCGCGAGTTCGCCGACGCGAACCCCGAGCGGACCTGGATCACCGGCGGCGGCTGGTCCCTGGAGAGCTTCGACGGCGGCCTGCCGACCCGTCGGCTGCTGGACTCCGTGGTCCCCGACCGGCCCGTCTACCTGCCCAACCGCGACCACCACGGCGCCTGGGTCAACACCCGTGCCCTCGAACTCGCCGGCATCACCCGTGACACCCCCGACCCCGCCGACGGCCGGATCGAGCGCGAGGCGGACGGCACGCCCAGCGGCGTCCTCCAGGAGGGCGCCACCGGCCTGATCACCCGGATGATGCCGCAGCGCACCGCCGCCGACCGCCTCGCCGGGCTCCTCCGCGCCCAGGCACTGCTGCACTCCCTGGGCATCACCGGCTGGCAGGACGCCCTGCTCGGCGTCTTCAACGGCCAGGCCGACCCGTCCGACGCCTACCTGACCGCCGCCCGCGACGGCTCGCTGACCGCCCGCGTCACCGGCGCGCTCTGGTGGGACCGCGAGCGCGGCGCCGAGCAGATCCCCGACCTGGTCGCCCGGCGCGAGGAGTCGCGCCACGGCCGGTTCCGGGCAGGCTCGGTCAAGATCATGCAGGACGGCATCGCCGAGAACTTCACCGCCGCCATGACCAGCCCCTACCTGGACGGCTGCGGCTGCGCCACCACCAACACCGGCCTCAGCTTCGTCGACCCGCTCGCCCTGCGCGGGTACGTCACCGAGCTCGACGCCCTGGACTTCCAGGTGCACTTCCACGCCCTCGGCGACCGCGCCGTCCGCGAGGCCCTGGACGCCGTCGAGGCCGCCCGCGCCGCCAACGGCCGCCGCACCGCCCGCCACCACCTCGCCCACCTCCAGGTCGTCCACCCCGACGACCTGCCCCGCTTCGCCCGGCTCGGCGCCATCGCCAACATCCAGCCGCTCTGGGCGGCCCACGAACCCCAGATGGACGAGCTGACCATCCCCTTCCTCGGTGCCGAACGCGCCGCCTGGCAGTACCCCTTCGCCTCCCTGCTGCGGGCCGGCGCCACCCTCGCCGCCGGCAGCGACTGGCCGGTGAGCAGCCCCGACCCGCTCGAAGGACTCCACGTCGCCGTCAACCGCGTCGAACCCGGCATCACCGACCGGCCGGTCTTCCTCCCCGAGCAGCGCCTCGACCTCGTCACCGCCGTCGCCGCCTACACGGCCGGCTCCGCCCACGTCAACGGCCACGACGACGCCGGCACCCTGCGGCCCGGCCACCTCGCCGACCTGGTCGTCCTCGACCGCGACATCTTCACCGCCCCGGCCCGGGAGATCGCCGACGCCAGGGTGCTGCGCACCTACGTCGGCGGGCAGCTGGTGCACGCGGCCGGCTGAGCCCCGGGAGCCGGACGGCCCGTACGGGCCGGGCATGCCGTACGGGCCGTACAAGCCGCACGGGCCGGGCACGCCGACACCGCGTCGGCGCGCCCGGCCCGTCCCGGAGCCGGCATCCACCCGGCGGCTCACACCAGGGCGGCGCCCCAGGCGCGGGCCCGGTCGAGCTCACCGGCGCGCAGCGGGCCGTCCCCGCCCTCGACGATGAACCCCTCCGGCTCGACCACCACGTCGTAGTGGTGCCGGGCCAGCCGGTGGGCGATCGCGGGCGCGGCGCCACCGCTGCCCGCGCCCTCGGCCCGGGTGTCGAAGGCCGCGGCATGGGTGCCGCTCTCCGTCTTCGGCAGGCCGTGGAACCAGGTCCGCAGGCCCGGGCCCTCGGCGGTCTCGGCCGCCTCCCTGGCCTCCTCCTCGTGCCCCTCCTTCTTGGCCTCGGCCATCGCGGCCATCCGGCGGCTCATCCGCGAGGACATCCCGCGCATGTGGGTCGGACCGCCCACCACCAGCAGGTCCGCCGCACCGGCCGCCGCGGTGGCGGCCCGGGCCACCGGGAGGCAGTCCACCTCGGCCCGGGGATCCGCCTGGTGGACGCCCTCGGCGATGGCCTCGGCGACCTCCCGGGTGTTCCCGTACAGGCTCTCGTACACGATCACGGTACGCATGGCTCTCACCTCTCCTCGCCCTGCTCCCAGCCTGGCGCGCGGAGTGCGGCTGGCGCGTGGGCCGTCCGGTCCGACCCGGCCGCCGACCGGCCCGTGTCCTTCGCCCGCCCCCGGCGCCGCGTGGGCCGGTGCCGGTGCGGTGGCCGGGCCGGGCGCGCACAATCGGGGAGGGGCGGCCCCGGCGACCGAGGAGCAGGCGATGGACGCGAACGAGCCCGCCACCGTGCGGCGGCCGATACGGGTGTTCCTGCTGGACGACCACGAGGTGGTCCGGCGCGGTGTGCGCGACCTGCTGGAGGCCGAGCCGGACATCGAGGTGGTCGGCGAGGCCGGCACCTGCGCCCAGGCCCTGGCGCGCGTCCCGGCCCTGCGGCCCGACGTCGCCGTGCTCGACGTACGGCTGCCGGACGGCGACGGGGTCACCGTCTGCCGCGAGCTGCGTGACGACCGGCCCGACCTGGCCTGCCTGATGCTGACCTCCTTCGACGACGACGACGCGCTGCTCGACGCGATCATGGCCGGCGCCGCCGGGTACGTGCTGAAGCAGGTCAAGGGCTCCGACCTGGTCAGCGCGGTCCGTACGGTGGCCGCCGGCCAGTCCATGCTCGACCCGGCGACCACCCACCGGCTGATGGAGAGCATGCGCCACCACGAGGAGAGCGCCACCGACGTCGCCCTCGCCCAACTGACGCCCCGCGAACGGGAGATCCTCGCCCTGGTGGGGGAGGGGAAGACCAACCGGCAGATCGGCGAGGAGCTCTACCTCGCCGAGAAGACCGTCAAGAACCACGTCTCCCGGCTGCTGGCCAAACTCGGCGTGGAACGCCGCCTCCAGGCCGCCGTCCTCGCCGCGCACGCCGACCCCGACGCAGACACCGGCCGGCACCACCCGCGCCCGGGGCACTGAACCGCCATCTCGGTGCTCCCCGCGGGGTGTTCCCCGCCGGCCCCGGGGTACCCGCCCCGACCCCCGGGTACCCGCCCTGCTTCCGGGTACCCGTCGGGCCCCTGACCCGGGCCGAACGGCCCAAGCGCCGCCCCCGGCCCCGGCCGCACGCTGAGGGTGAGGCGGAACGTCTCCACCGGCCGGGCCGAGGAGGCCACCATGTACTGGCACGATCACGATGTGAACGGGTGGGGCATCGGCCTCATGACCGTGACCATGCTCCTCCTGCTGGCGCTGCTGATCCTCGGCGTGATCGCCCTGGTCCGGTACCTCGGGCACACCACCCCGCACCACCGGCCGTACCCACCGGTCCCGCCGCACGCGCCGGCCCCACCCGTCGTACCGCCGGCCGCCGCACCGCCCGCGGCGACCGACCGTCCGGCCCCGGAGCAGCTGCTCGCCGAACGCCTCGCGCTGGGTGAGATCGACCCCGACGAGTACCGCCGCCGCCTGAGCGCGCTGCGCGGCGACCCGCCCATCCCCGGCTGACGGCAGACCCCCGCCCGGGCCTGTCCCGGCCCCGGGGCACACCCCAGGAGACGGCCATGACCACCCTCGCACTCGACGCCGCCGCGCTGGAGAACCTCGTCTCCGCGGCGGTCGCCGCGCCCTCCATCCACAACAGTCAGCCCTGGCGCTTCCGGCTCCGGCCCGAAACCTCCACCCTGGAGGTTCGCGCCGCCCGCGAACGGGCCCTGCCGGCCACCGACCCCGAGGGCCGCGCCCTGCACGTCTCGGTCGGCGCCGCGGTGTTCAACCTTCGTGTCGCCGCCCGCCACCTCGGCTGGGCCCCCGACGTGCGGCTGCTGCCCGACCCGGCCGAACCCGACCTCCTCGCCGCCGTCCGGCTGGACCTCTCGGCACCGGCCCGGCTGCCCGTCGTCGACGCCCTGTACGAGGCGATCTGGCACCGCCACTCCATCCGCACCCCGTTCACCGCCGACCGCGTCCCGCCGGTCGTCCTCGACGAACTGCTCACCGCCGCCCGCGCCGAGGAGGCCACCCTCGTCCTGCCCGACCACGAGGAGACCACCCGGCTGCTGGAGCTCACCGCCGAGGCCGAACGCCGCAACACCACCGACCCGGCCCAGCGCGCCGAGAGCCGCGACTGGATCCGCAGCGGCGAGCTGCCGCCCTACGGCATCCCGGCCCGCGCGCTCGGCCCCCAGGACCGCGAAGGACGCCTGCCCATGCGCGACTTCGCCGCCCTGCGCCCCGCCGAGCACCGCACCCCC
This sequence comes from Kitasatospora sp. NPDC004240, assembly GCF_053603215.1. Classification (NCBI taxonomy): domain Bacteria; kingdom Bacillati; phylum Actinomycetota; class Actinomycetes; order Kitasatosporales; family Streptomycetaceae; genus Kitasatospora; species Kitasatospora sp. NPDC004240. Next base: position 126,380 of record NZ_JBSGFD010000002.1, read on the forward strand.
GCCACCTTCGAACGCGAGCCGCGGATCGCCGTCCTCGGCACCGACGCCGACCACCCCGAGGACTGGCTGCGCGCCGGACTCGCCCTCGAACACGTCCTGCTCACCGCCACCGTCCACGGCGTCCGCGCCTCCCTGCTCCACCAGGCGATGGAATGGCCCCAACTGCGCTGGGCCGCCCGCGAACCCCACCGCCGCCCCGGCCACGTCCAGATGCTGATCCGCCTCGGCTACGGCCCCGAGGGCGCCCCCACCCCCCGCCTCCCGGCCGGCGCCGTCCTGGACCCGAAAACCTGACCGGGCGGCCCGACGGGGTTCACGCGGCTGCGTCGAGCAGGGCCTGGAGGAGGCGCTGCGGGTCCTCGGCGAGGCGGTTGCAGACGTAGAGCCACCACTCGGTGCCGAAGACCACGTACTCCCGGGTGGGGTGGCCCTGGGCGGCCATGGCGGCGAGGCGGTCGGGGCCGAGGCCGAGGAGGGTCTCGAACTCCCAGGGCGCCGGCCCGTCCGGGGACAGCCCGGCGAGGTGGCGGTCGACGCGGTGGATCAGCTCCCGGTCGTGGGTGGCGAAGGAGCACGCGTGGCCGGAGCCGGCCAGCAGTTCCGCGTGGCGGAGGTAGGCGGCGGCCAGGGCGGGGGACTCGCGCGGGAGGGCGACGCTCTCCGGTTCGGGGAAGGCGCCCTTGACCAGGCGGATGCGCCCGGGGAGCGCCAGCAGGGCCGGCAGGTCCTCGGCGGTGCGGTGCAGCCGCGCCTGGACGGTGACACCGACGTGCTCGAACCGCTCGCACAGTGCGCGGTGTACCGCCAGCACCGCGTCGGTACGGTCGGACCCCTCGGCCGAGATCACCATCTCCCGCCCGGTCTCCGCGGTGGCCCGCGCGATCCGCGAGGCGTTGGCCAGGGCGAGCTCCCGGTCCACGGCGAGGCCGATGTGCGACAGGTCGAGCGAGACCGAGCAGCCCGGCGGGAGCAGCCGGGCCGCGGCGAGGAACACCTCGGTCTCGGCCGTGGCGCGTCCGGCGTCGCGGCAACTCTCGCCCAGGTACTCGACGTTCACCCGGTGACCGGCCGCGAGGACCTCCCGGGCGCGGCCGATCGCGTCGGTGAGCGTCGGCCCGGCCACGTACCGTCGGGCGACCTTCCCGGCGAGCGGGCCCAGCACCGGATCCTCAGGGACCCGCCACTTCAGCCCCTCGTCGAGCGCCAGCGCGCGCAGGACCTGCGCCGCCCGGGAGGAGAGGTCGGCGGCGTCGCCGGAGGTGGTCGTGCCCGTGGTCGTCATCGTCTGCCTCATCGTCTGCCCCGCTCTGTTCGGTCGGTGTCGCCGGCATCCGCAAGACTGCCGGGGTCCGACCCCGCCCGGGAGTGGCGGAAACGCCCGGTAGGCTGAAATTCCTGCCACCACCGGGGCCGGGGTCACGGGGGCCGAGGTCACCCGGGGCCCGAGGTCACCGGGCGAAGGGAGCCCCTGATGCTGCGCGACGTCGCCGTCCTGGCGCTCGACGGCTGCCACGCCTTCGAACTCGGCGTGTTCTGCGAGGTCTTCGGCATCGACCGGAGCGACGAGGCGCTGCCCGGCTACGACTTCGCCCTGGTGAGCGCCGACGGCGGCGGCGTCACCACCCGGCACGGCTTCGAGATCCGGGCCACCCACGGCCCCGCTCGGCTGGCCTCCGCCGACCTCGTCTGCGTCCCGGCCTACGATCCGGGCGTGCCGCAGCCGCCGGCCCTGACCGACGCGCTGCGCGCCACCGTCGAGCGCGGCGGCCGGGTCCTCAGCATCTGCACCGGAGCGTTCCTGCTCGGCGAGGCGGGCCTGCTGGACGGACGCCGCTGCACCACCCACTGGCGGTACACCGCGGACCTCGCCCGCCGGTTCCCGCTGGCCGAGGTCGCGTCCGACGTGCTGTACGTGGACGAGGACCCGGTCATCACCGGCGCCGGGACGGCGGCCGGCGTCGATACCTGCCTACACCTGGTGCGCAAGGAGCACGGCAGCGCCGTCGCCAACGCCGTCGCCCGCCGGATGGTCGCGCCCCCGCACCGCGACGGCGACCAGCGGCAGTACCGCGAACGCCCCCTGCCCCAGGAGGGCACCGGCTCGCTGGCACCCGTCCTGGCCTGGATCGAGGCCAACCTCGACGACCCGGGCCTCACCGTCGAGGCGATGGCCCGCCACGCCCACCTGTCCCCGCGCACCTTCGCCCGCCGCTTCCGGCAGGAGACCGGCACCTCGCCGCTGCAGTGGCTCACGGGCCAGCGCGTCCTCCTCGCCCGCCACCACCTGGAGACCACCGACGACCCGATCGCCACCATCGCCCACCGCACCGGCTTCGGCACCGTCGACACCCTCCGCCACCACTTCGCCCGCCGCCTCGGCACCACCCCCCACCACTACCGCCGCACCTTCGGCCCACCGGCCGGCGCCGAGCGGCCGGATCGCTAACCCTCCGGGAGGGGGACGCGCCAGACCAGGGCGGTGCCGCCCCCGGGGCGGTTGCCGACGGTGAAGGTGCCGTCCAGGGCGGAGGCGCGGTCGGCGAGGTTGGTGAGGCCGCTGCGGCGGCCGCCGTCGGGGAGGCCGACGCCGTCGTCGGTCACGCCGACGATGAGTTCCGGGCCGGCGGCGAGGGAGACGTCGACGGTGGTGGCGTGGGCGTGGCGGGCGGCGTTGGAGAGGGCCTCCTCCAGCACGGCGACGGCCGCGTCGGCGGTCGCGGAGGGGACGGTGGCGTCCAGCAGGCCGGTCATCCGCAGGGACGGGGTGAAGCCGAGGGTGCGCGCGGCGCGTTCGACCACCTCGACGGTCCTGGCCCGCAGGCCGGCGGCCGCCGGGCCGCGTTCGCGCAGGCGCAGGCCGAAGATGGTGGCCCGGATGGTCTTGGCGGTGTCGTCCAGGTCGTCGATGGCCCGCAGGACGCGCTCGGCCGCCTCCGGGTGCTCGATGAGGCGGCTGGCGCCCTGGAGGGTCATGCCGGTGGCGAAGAGCCGTTGGATGGCGAGGTCGTGCAGATCGCGGGCGATCCGGTCCCGCTCCTGGAGCAGCGCGATCTGCTCGGACTCCCGGCGCCGCTCGGCGAGCTCCATCGCGACGGCGGCCTGCCCGGCGAAGCCCAGCAGCGGCCCCGACTCGTCCTCGCCGAACAGCGGCGCGCCGGCCGCCCGGGCGAGCATCAGCACGCCGCGGGTCCCGTCCCGGGTGGTGCCGATCGGTACGGCGACGGCCGGGCCGAGGCCCTCCCAGCGGGGCGGTCCGGCGGTGATCCGGGGGTCCTTGCGGACGTCGGTGCTGGTGACCAGCCCGCCGGTGAGGACGGCCGCGCCGACGAACGAGCCCTTCACCGGGACGACCAGGCCGTGGTGCTGCCCGGCGGCCGGCCCGGTGGCGATCCGCACTTCCAGCTCCTCGGTGCCCGGCAGCGGTGTGGCCACCACGGCGAGGTCCGCGCCGGAGATCTCGGTGGCCCGGGTGACCAGCAGGTCGAGCACCTCCTGCTCGGGCTGCCCCGACAGCAGGCCGTTGGTGACCTCCGCGCTCGCCGCCAGCCAGCGCTCGCGCAGCCGGGCCTGCGCGTACAGGCGGGCGTTGTCGATGGCGACCCCGGCCGCGACGGCGAGGGTGGCCAGCACCGACTCGTCCTCGGCGTCGAACTCGCCGCCGCCGCGCTTCTCGGCCAGGTAGAGGTTGCCGAACACCTTGTCCCGGATGCGGATCGGCACGCCCAGGAAGGATCCCATCGGCGGGTGGTGGGCCGGGAACCCGTACGAGGCCGGGTGGTCGGAGATCCGGCTGAGCCGCAGCGGCTCGGGGTGGCGGATCAGCTCGCCGAGCACGCCGTGCCCGGACGGCAGGGCGCCGATGAGCTTCACCTCGTCGTCGCTGAGCCCGACCGGGATGAACTGGGAGAGCCGCTGGTCCTCGCCGATCACCCCGAGGGCGCCGTACTCGGCGTCCACCAGGGTGACCGCCGCCTCGACGATGTGCCGCAGCGCCTGGGCGAGCTCCAGGTCGCGCCCGACCGCCAGCACCGCCTCCAGCAGGCTGTGCACCCGGTCGCGGGTGCCCCTGGCCGCGTCGAGCCGGGCCTGGAGCTCGTCGAGCAGCTCGTCCAGTCGCAGCCTCGGGACGGGGGCGGGTTGCGGCGTGTCGGTGCCCAAGGGATCCTCCGTGGCTCGCTCACCCACCAGCGTAGACACGCGGCCCGGCGGGTGACCCGGTGCGGGAGGGCCGGTCGGCCCCCATGGGTTCGGGCAGGCCGCCCCTGGCGGTGAGCCCGATGAGGCGGAACCCTGGAAGGGCGGACGGCTCCGGCCCGACCGTGCGGCCCGACCGTGCGGCCCGGGCGGGCACCGGGGAGGATTGATCCGCCCCCGGGCGGACCGGCCCGGCGCCGTACGGGAACGTTCCGCCGTCCGGGCGGACCGGCCCCCCGGCATCGGGCGGGAAGGAGTCGCCGTCCGGCGGGAAGGATCCGCCGCCCGGCGGGAATGACCAGGCACCCGAGAGGAGTGACCAGGGCATGAAGGCGCTGACATACCACGGACCCGGCCGCCGCACCTGGGGCGAGGTACCCGATCCGGCCGTACGCGACCCCGAGGACGCCGTCGTCCGCGTCGACGCCGTCACCATCTGCGGCACCGACCTGCACATCCTCAAGGGCGACGTCCCCGAGGTGGCCGAGGGCCGCGTCCTCGGCCACGAGGCCGTCGGCACCGTCACCGCGACCGGTCCGGCGGTGCGCACCGTGGCGCCCGGCGACCGCGTCCTGGTCTCCTGCATCTCCGCCTGCGGCCGCTGCGACTACTGCCACGCCGCGACCTACGGCCAGTGCACCGGGGGAGGCGGCTGGATCCTCGGCCACCTCATCGACGGCTGCCAGGCCGAGTACGTCCGCACGCCCTTCGCCGACGGCTCGCTGCACCGGCTGCCCGACGGCGTCGGCGACGAGGACGCGCTGCTGCTCGCGGACATCCTGCCCACCTCGTACGAGGTCGGGATCCGCAACGGCGAGGTCGGCCCCGGTGACGCGGTCGTGATCGTCGGTGCCGGCCCGATCGGCCTCGCCGCCGTCCTCACCGCCCGGCTCTACACCCCGGCGCGGGTCGTCGTCGTCGACCTGGCGCGCAGCCGCCTCGACGCGGCGCGCCGGTTCGGCGCCGACACCACGTTGACCGTCGACGAGGCGACCCCCGAGGCGGTCCGGGCGCTGAGCCGCGACGGTCTGGGCATGGACGTCGCGATCGAGGCCGTCGGCGTGCCGGAGTCCTTCGAGCTGTGCACCCGGGTGCTCCGCCCGGGCGGGCGGGTCGCCAACATCGGTGTGCACGGCCGGCCGGCCGTGCTCCACCTGGAGGAACTCTGGATCCGGAACATCACCATCACCACCGGACTGGTCGACACCCACAGCACCTCGATGCTGCTCGGCATGCTGGCCGCCGGCCGACTGGACGTCTCCGGCCTGGTCACCCATCGCTTCGGCCTGGACGAGATGCAGGACGCCTACGACGTCTTCGCCGACGCCGGGGAGCACGGCGCCCTCAAGGTCGCGCTCTTCCGCACCTGAGCCCCCTGTCACCCAGCCCCGGCCCCTGAACCCCCTGAACCTTCTGTCACCCGCCAAGCCCCCCGAACCCGCACCCATCGAGCACCCGAGCCACCCGGGGACGCCCACGGGTGTCGGCAAGCCGAGGAACGAGACCATGAACCACACCCACGACCTCGACCCTGCCGGCCGTGTGGACGCCGCCGGAGTGGCCGACCGTATCGCCGACCGCATCGCCGAACGCCGCGAGCAGCTCGGCCTGACCGAGAAGGTGCTGGCCCACCAGGCGGCCATGTCCCCGCACTACCTCCGGCACCTGCTGGAGGCGGGTCCGGACTTCGATCCGGCCGGGTTCGACCGGATCGCGGCCGCGCTGCGGATGCCCCCCGCCGACCTGCTGGAGGGCCGCGCCGACGCCCCGCCCGGCCGGTCCGGGCCCGGTTCGCGACCACGGCTGCTCGACCTCGGCGAGGCCGAGTGCTGGGACCTGGTCGGCGGCCACGGCGTCGGCCGCATCGGCCTCCCCGGCCGCGGGGGGCCCGCCGTGCTCCCGGTCAACTACGTGGTGGACGCCCGCACCATCGTCTACCGCACCAAGCCCCACGGGGCCGCCGCCGCGTCCGACGGCTCGCCGGTCTCCTTCCAGGTCGACCACATCGACGACCACCTCGGCCAGGGCTGGAGCGTGCTGATGCTCGGCGAGGCGCAGCACGTCCGCGACCCCGACGAGCAGGACCGTCTGGCCTCCCTGCCCGGCGCCACCCCGTGGGCCGGCGGTGACCGCCCGCTCTGGGTACGGGTGCGCCCCGACGAGATCACCGGCCGCCGGATCACCCCGCTCTGACCGGTCCGGCGGCCACGGCCGGACGTTCACCCGGAGGGCCGTCACCCGTGGCGGGCCGGCGGGGCCTCGACGGCCACCGTGACCCCGATCGCGCGCTCCCGCAGCCGGGCGGCCATGAACTCCATCTCGACGAGCGTGCCCACCAGGCCGTTCGCCCTCAACTCGGCTGCCAGTGCCTTGGCCTGATGGATCGTCACGTCACGCATCTCCCGAAGGGCCCGCAGGACGGCCACCTGGCCCTCCCCGGGCCCGGTCAGCCGGAGTCGCGCGGATCCGTGCGCCGCCAGGAGCAGCCGTCGGATCTCCTCCGGCGTCCCGCCACCGGTGTCCTCCTCGCACCAGGCGACGTGACACGTCCGGCAGTTGGCCTCCGTACCCCACCACAGTCGCCCGCCGTAGATGAACTGGCCTATGTCGCGGACCAGTTCGCCGCCGCAGCTCTCGCACGGCGTCGTGACCCTGACGCCCTGGGTGATCACGCTCCTCCTCCCTCGAACCGCGCCTTCAGCGACTTCGCACCCGCCACCGGCGTTCCCCGTCCTGCCACTCCTCGGTGGCCGTCAGCCCGGCCGCCGCGGCGACGGCGGCCGAGGCCGCGTGGTCCGGGTGGACGTGGGCGACGACCGTGTGCACCCCCGGCCGCGCCCGGAGCCATTCCACCAGCCCCCGCGCGGCCTCCCCGGCGATCCCGCGTCCCTGCCAGGCGGTCCCCACCACCCAGGCGACCTCGGCAGCGGCGCCCCGCCCGTCCGCTGTCACCGTCGCCTGCACCGTCCCCACCAGGCACCCCGCGCCCCGGAGTTCCACCACCCAGTTGCACCACGTCTGCGCCGGATCCGGCGATCCGGCCGCCCACCGCTCGTACCGCGCCCGCAAGGCGTCCACGTCCTCCGGGGCGCCCCCGGTGAACTCGTGCAACGCGGGATCGCCCAGCACCCCGGCCATCTCCTCGGCGTGCTCCACCCGCAGCGGCAGCAGCACCAGGCGGTCGGTGTGAATGGCCTCCGGCCCGAGAACGCTCACGCTGCCCCTCCGTCGATCGCGGTCGATCGCGGTCGATCGCGTGCGAGCAAGTCTCCCACGGATGCCGATCTTGTAGGGCCGATGTATCGCTGATCGTGCTCGGCGCCCCGCCGTACCTGTTCGGCTGATCGGCTGATCAGCGCAGGGCGGGGCCGGTGAGGTCGAGGGTGAGCAGGTTGTGCCAGTCGTCGGTGAGGACGGCGGTCGGGCCCTCGTGGCGTACGCCGATGAAGGGGTTGGAGTGGAACTTGATCGGCCGATCCGGCGGGGAGATCGTACAGGTGAGGAACGAGCGGGAGAAAGGCTGCCGCTTCGGCGAAGTCACGTTACGAGGATGCCCGGCCGAGGACCCCGGACCTCCTTGACTTTCCCGCTCAAGCCGGATGGGGCGCGCTGGCCTGCGGTAATGCCAGAGATGCAGGCGAACGGGCGAGCCCGCTGATCCGTTCGGCGCGGCTACGTATGCGGCCGGCAGTCACGCTCCTCCGCGCTTGTCGCGTTGGAGAGGTGGGTCGTCGACGGGGACTGGCGAATCGCATCTGTGGCTGGCTGCGGCAGGGTCTGGTCGGATCTATGCTGACCTTTTGCCGGCTTTCCTGACTGATGATTAGCTGAGTGGCCCGGGGTCTCTCTTGACTCTCCCGCGGCCCGCCGCCCGACCGGGCGGCGGAGAAGCGGACGTGAAGCGTCTATGGAAAATCGAGAGGGCCAGGCGGCAACCGCGTAGGGGCTCCGCTGTTGCCTGCCGTCATTGCGCGATCCTTCGCCACCGTACGAGCGTGCCCCGGCCGATGGCGCATCGTCGTCCGGGCCGTGATCCGGTCCATGTGTCGGCAACGGCTGAAATGGTTCTGGATCACGGAAAGTGATCCAGAACCACGCCCGTTCAGGACGTTCGCCCGGCCTCCGGCGCGACCACGAACGCGGTCGGCCTGAATCGCGCCGCCCATGCCTCCCGCGCCGCCCATGCCGCTGGGACCGGATGGGCCGTGGCTGCTGTCCCGAAGATCTTCCAAGGCGGGCCCTACAGGTCGCGCCCCGGGCCCACCGCGGTCGGGCGGTGGGCTCCGTCATGGTCGTCGACCTGCTGGCCTTCGGCGTCGCATCCGGCTCGGGGCCCTGTTGCTGTTCGTCGAGGCGATCATGTGCCTGTACTGGCGCGGGCAGATGTTCGCCCGGGGCCGCACCGGGGAGAAGGGCCGCGAGATCCGCCCCCTCCCCGGTGTCCCCGGGTGCGTCGGATGTCCGCGGAGGCGGAAGCCGATCAGGCGCGCGTCTGCACCCCCGCGTTGGCGAGGATCTCGCTCGCGGGCAGGGCGATGCTCTGAGCGGCAGTCAGGCCGGTGGCGGTCAGGTGCGCGTCCACGATCCGCAGTCCGGCCGCGTAACCGGCGAAGTCCGGGAGTCCCACGGGCTCCTGCCCCATGAGTCGCGCGGTGGCGTCGCCGAAGACGTACGCGGGCAGGTTCCGCATCCCGGCCACATCGATCCCGGCCGTGATCCTGCCGTACACGCGCTCCAGTTCGGCGCCGGTCAACCCCGTCGACCACGGCCCCATGGCCTGCTCGCCGGCCAGCTCCCGCACGAAGGCCTCGGCCAGGCCCTCGGCGACGACCTGTTCGCCCACGGTGACGGCCATCGGGTCCCAGGTCACATTGGCGTAGCGCACGTTGTGGTGGAGCTCGTGTGCGGCGGCGTGGCCGATCTTCTCCAGGCTGGTCACGGTGGGCCACATCAGGAGGTGGATCGCCCCGGGGATTCCGCCCGTGCCGAGGTAGCCGGCGCTGCGGACCGTCAGGTGCTCGTCGTCGGGGTCCCCGAGCACCAGGACGACGTGCACGGTCTCGGCATGCCGGACGCCGGGTACCGCGGTGCCGATCCGGTCCCAGGCGGCGGTGAGCGAGTCCTCGACCCGGTTCAGCACCTTCGCGTCCTGCATCCGGCGCAGGGCGTGCAGGTAACGCCGGTCCTCGCGGTCGAGCGGGAAGCCACTGCCCAGCTCGTGCATCCGGACCAGGTCCACCTCGCCCATCACCGCGGACATCACGGCTTGGAGCGGGCTGAGCATCTCCCGCAACGCGTCGGACCGTTCCTCCAACGGCCGCTGCAGGAGGTCGGTCATGGCGGAGATGGTGTCGTGAACAATGATCTTCATGCTTCGGGACGGTAGAGCCCCACGCGGCGTGAGGGTCAAGCCGCCGAGGCGACCGGTCAGAAGCCCCGAGCGACCTACGACTTCAATCTCGGACAAATATGTTCGATGCACCCCTGGCCGACCTGCCGTCGCCCCGCCGGGTGCCCGCTCGTCGGGCCCGCCGAGCGCCCCGACCAGGGCGTGCGGCTGCGCCCTGCTCCACACCGCCCGGAACGTACACCCCCCACGGCCCGGGCGCCGCACGGTGAAGCCATCGGGCGGCCGGGCCCGTACACAGCCCGGCCGCCCGCCCGTTCAGCCGGTCCGGCGTGCCGGGTAGCGGTAGCCGGGCAGCAGGCGCCCCGCCAGCAGGGCGGTGCCCAGGACGACCGCGACCCCGGGCAGCAGCGGGTCGAGCAGGTAGCCCGGCCCCGGGTCCTGCAACCCGATGAAGGCCGCCGCCGGGACGGCCGGTACGTGCGGGGCCCGCAGCAGCAGGAGCACCGCGACGGTGAGCGCCGCCGCCACCCCCGCCGCGTACTCGGAGGGCCCGGCGACCGCGGTGACCGCGAGGGCCGTCAGTGCGGCGGCCGGGTAGGAGAGCAGGACCGCCCGCGGGGCGGCCAGCGGGGCGCCGGGCGCCATGGCGAGCACGGCGGCGCTGGCGACGTACGGGATCGCGAAGACGTGCAGGCCGGTCGACCGCTGGACGGCGGCCAGCAGCAGGACGGCGCCGAGGGCGACGGTCGCGGCGGTGAGGGCGGCGCGGCGCTCGGCGCCGAGCGGGCCGGCGGCGGTGCTGGTGAGCGAGGACATCGGAGGTTCCCCCTTCGGGCGGTGCCGGCGGTGGCCGCCGCCGGTGCGGCGACGGCCGGTGCGGGCCGGATCAGCGGTGGCGGCGCAGGAAGTCGCGGATCAGTGCGGCGATCTCCTCGCCGTGGGTCTCCAGGGCGAAGTGGCCGGCGTCGAGCAGGTGGATCTCGGCGTCGGGCAGGTCGCGGGCGTACGCCTCGGCGCCCTCGGGGCCGAAGATCTCGTCGCCCCGCCCCCAGGTGATCAGCGTGGGCGGCCGGTGGGTGCGAAAGTACTCCTGGAAGACCGGGTACTCGGCCAGGTTGAACTGGTAGTCCCAGAACAGCTGGAGCTGCACCTCCCGGTTGCCCGGCCGGTCCAGGTACGCCTGGTCGACGATCCAGGCGTCCGGGGAGATCCGGTCCTGCCGGTCGGCGGGGACGCCGTGGGTGTACTGCCAGCGGGTGGCCTCGGCGGTGAGCAGCTGCCGGACGGCCGGCTCGTGGGTCGCGCGGTCCTCGGCGTGCTGGAAGAGCACCTTCCAGAACGGGGTGAAGCCCTCGGTGTACGCGTTGCCGCTCTGGCTGATCAGCGCGGTGATCCGCTCCGGGTGCCGGGCGGCGATCCGCAGGCCGATCGGGGCGCCGTAGTCGTGGACGTAGAGCGCGAAGCGGTCCAGGCCGAGTCGGTCGAGCAACTGCAGGGTGAGGTCGGTGAGCCGTTCGAAGCCGTAGTCGAACTCGGTGGTGGCGGGGGCGGCGGAGCGGCCGAAGCCCACGTGGTCGGGGGCGATCAGGTGGTACTCGTCGGCGAGTTCGGCGATCAGGCCGCGGAACATGTGCGAGCTGGACGGGAAGCCGTGCAGCAGGACGAGGGTCGGGGCGGACGGGTCGCCGGCCTCGCGGTAGGCGATCTCCAGGCCGTCGATCAGGGCGGTGCGGTAGCGGGTGGCGAAGGCGGTCACGGTGGGCTCCTCGGGTCGCAGGGCGTCGGGAGAACGGCCGTTCTCTCGATCGGCCGACGAGGAGAACCATCGTTCTCCCTGCTGCGATGTACAGTAGAGAACCATCGTTCTCTTTGCAAGGGGTAATCACCGGATGGACCTGGAAACCGCCGAGACCCGGCTGCTCGACACCGCCGAGGCGCTCTTCGACGAGCACGGCGTCCAGGCCGTCGGCATGGACGCGATCCGCACCGCCTCCGGGGTCTCGCTCAAACGCCTCTACCAGGTCTTCCCCTCCAAGGACGACCTGGTCACCGCCGTGGGGGGGGGGGGGGGGGGGGGGGGGGGGGGGGCGGGGGGGGGGGCGCCCCCCCCCCCCGCCCCCCCCCCCCCCCCGCCCCCCCCGCGCGAAGGCGAAGACACCAGCACAACAG